>NZ_PJDK01000072.1:0-28096 GCF_002837615.1 Klebsiella sp. X1-16S-Nf21 | reverse complement strand
GCAGGTTCGGGTCGAACGCAGTGAGACAACGGAGCCGCTTGCGGCGACGGCCCGAAGGGCGAGGCGAAGCCGAGTCATCCTGCACGACCCACCAATGTAAAAAGGCGCCCTAAAGGCGCCTTTTTGCTATGCGCAGTTTGCGGTCTTGCCGCGAGTTCCCCCGCAGCACTCCCCCTGTCAGCGCTGATACAGCGGATCTTCCACCCTCGCAGCGGTTAAATTTGCCCCTTCTTCACGCACAATTTCCCATAACGCCTGAGCGGCGGTCGACAGCGAGCGATTTTTCCGGCATGCCAGCATCAACTGCCGCTCCATCACCGGGGTCAGCCGCTTCACCGTCAGATGGCTCCCCTGCGGTAACGGCAGCGCCAGCGCCGGCAGAACGCTGATGCCAATTCCCGATTCTACCATCGGAAACAGCGTTGCCGGGTGACCAATCTCCTGCACAATGTTCGCCCGGATAGCCAGCCGGCTAAGGGCCGCATCAATCAGCGGACGGCTGCCGGAGGCATAGTCCTGCAGGATCAGTCTCTCATCCTGCAGCGCTTGCCACGGCACCTCCGTCAGGCCGGCAAAAGGATGATCCTCCCGGCAGAGCAGCAAAAAAGGTTCCGCCAGGACCACTTCACACTGCAGATCTGCCGCCGGGCCGGGGTCGATCACAATGCCGAAATCCACTTCCCCATGGCGAATACTCTCCAGCACCCACTGCTGGGGCCGATCGTGCAACACAAAATCGATATCTGGATAACGACGGTTGCTGTGAGCAATACACTGCGGAATCAGGTGGGCGGAAATCGTCTGACTGGCGGCGACCTTGACGGTACCGCTCATCTGCTGGCCGACGCGCCCGGCGTCGCGCAGGGTAATCGTCAACTCATCGAGCAAACGCTCCAGCCGCCCCGCCAGCTGCTGACCCGCTTCGGTGAGCACAACTTCGCGAGTGGTACGGTCGAGTAGCCGAACGCCGGTCTGATGCTCCAGCTCTTTGACGCTATGGCTGACGGCCGACTGACTTAAGCCAATCATCTCCCCTGCCCGGCTGAAGCTTCTGGCCCGGGCGACGGTGACGAATACTTTTAACTGACGCAGAGAGTAATTCATCTTTTTTATTCATGAATAGATGCAATAAATCAATTTTATTTCTCAAATGAAAAAAAGCACAATAGCGCATCTCTTTTCAGGAGCGTTTATGAAACTTTTCCGCATTCTCGATCCGTTTACGGCAACCCTGGTCACCGTTGTCCTGCTGGCCTCATTCTTCCCCGCCCGTGGCGCTTTCGTTCCCTTCTTTGAACATCTGACCACCGCCGCCATTGCCCTGCTGTTTTTTATGCACGGCGCTAAACTCTCCCGGGAAGCGATTATCGCCGGCGGCAGCCACTGGCGTTTGCATCTGTGGGTGATGTGCAGCACCTTTATTCTCTTCCCGGTACTCGGGGTTCTGTTTGCCTGGTGGGCGCCGGTGAATGTCGATCCGATGCTCTACAGCGGCTTTATCTATCTGTGCATTCTGCCGGCCACCGTGCAATCCGCTATCGCCTTTACTTCGCTGGCCGGAGGCAACGTCGCGGCGGCGGTGTGCTCAGCCTCGGCCTCCAGCCTGCTGGGGATCTTTGTTTCACCGCTGCTGGTGGGCGTCCTGATGAACCTTCATGGCGCAGGCGGCAGCCTCGAGCAGGTCGGTAAAATCATGCTGCAGCTGCTGCTGCCTTTCGTACTCGGTCACTTATCACGGCCGTGGATCGGCAACTGGGTGGCGAAGCATAAGAAGTGGATTGGTAAGACCGACCAGACCTCGATTCTGCTGGTGGTTTACTCCGCCTTTAGCGAGGCAGTGGTGAATGGCATCTGGCATAAAGTTGGTCTGGGATCGCTGCTGTTTATCGTGGTGGTCAGCCTGGTGCTGCTGGCCATTGTCATCGCCGTTAACGTGTTCGTCGCCCGCCGCTGCGGCTTTAACAAAGCCGATGAGATTACCATCGTCTTTTGCGGTTCGAAAAAGAGTCTGGCCAACGGCATCCCGATGGCCAATATTCTCTTCCCAACCTCGATCCTCGGTATCATGGTGCTGCCGCTGATGATCTTCCACCAAATCCAGCTGATGGTCTGCGCGGTGCTGGCGCGGCGCTACAAGCAGCAAACCGATGCGCGTCTCGCTGAGGAAAAGGCCAACGCCGCCAAAGCTTAACGCGCTTTCTTCAGGGGCTGAACCAGATCGCTCAGCCCCTCGGTTTTAATCAGCAGGGTCAACGCCATCAGCTCGCCGAGATGGCCGGCAGGAAACTGATCCTTACGCGCAAACCACAGTAAATACTCTTCCGGGACATCGATTAAACGACGTCCCTTGTATTTACCGAACGGCATCTCAGT
This sequence comes from Klebsiella sp. X1-16S-Nf21, assembly GCF_002837615.1. Classification (NCBI taxonomy): domain Bacteria; kingdom Pseudomonadati; phylum Pseudomonadota; class Gammaproteobacteria; order Enterobacterales; family Enterobacteriaceae; genus Klebsiella; species Klebsiella sp. X1-16S-Nf21. The sequence goes on along the minus strand of NZ_PJDK01000072.1, from coordinate 25,723 downwards.
ATTGGCTATTTCGACCAGCTGCGCTTTATCCACGTTATTCTCCCAGCAGACGCATCATTTCGGCTTCGTCAATCACCTCAATGCCCAGCTCCTGCGCTTTCGCCAGCTTAGAACCCGCCGCTTCGCCGGCAATCACCAGGTCAGTTTTCTTCGACACACTGCCTGCCACCTTCGCCCCCAGCGCGACGAGACGCGCTTTGGCGTCATCCCGCGTTAGCTGACTCAGGCTGCCGGTCAGGACCACGGTTTTACCCGCAAACGGGCTATCAATCTCTTCCGCCTTCACCACGACTGGCGCCGGCCAGTGAACGCCTTCGGCCAGCAGCTGCGCGATGACATCGCGGTTACTCTCTTCGGCAAAGAAGTTGAAGGTATGGGTGGCAACCACGATGCCAACATCAGGGACCTTTTGCAGCTCCTCAATGGAAGCCTGCTCCAGGGCTTCAAGAGTGCCGAAATGCGCCGCCAGGGCCGCCGCTGTCGCTTCGCCTACCTCGCGAATACCCAGAGCGTAGAGGAAGCGTGCGAAGGTCGTCTCTTTGGCTTTTTCCAAAGCATTGACCACATTTTGCGCGGACTTCGGCCCCATCCGATCCAGCCCGGTGAGTTTCCCGGCGCTCAGGCGGAACAGATCCGCCGGCGTATGGACATACTCTTTCTCCACCAGTTGGTCGATGATCTTGTCACCCATGCCGTCAACGTCGAGCGCGCGACGGGAGACGAAGTGCTTAAGCGACTCTTTACGCTGCGCGCCGCAGATAAGGCCGCCCGTACAGCGGGCTACCGCCTCGCCCTCCACTCGCTCAACGTCGGACTGACATACCGGGCAGTGGGTCGGGAAGACAACATCCCGGGCATCCGCCGGACGCTCGGAAAGCACCACATTGACCACCTGCGGGATCACATCGCCTGCCCGACGAATCACTACCTTGTCGCCGATTTTCAGACCTAAGCGTTCGATTTCATCGGCGTTATGCAGGGTGGCATTGCTCACCAGCACGCCGGCGACATGGACCGGCTCCAGGCGCGCCACTGGCGTGATCGCCCCGGTGCGCCCTACCTGGAACTCCACATCCCGGACGAAAGTCATCTGCTCCTGTGCCGGGAACTTAAAGGCCACGGCCCAGCGCGGCGCGCGGGCCACAAAACCCAACTGCTCCTGCAGCGCCAGCGAATCGACTTTGATCACCACGCCATCAATGTCAAAGCCCAGATGAGGACGATCTTCCTCGACTTTACGATAGTAAGTGAGCACTTCCTCGGGAGTATGACACAGGGTGACGCGATCGCTCACCGGCAGTCCCCATGCTTTGAACTGCTGCAAACGGGCCGAGTGGCTGGCCGGCAGCTCACCGCCCTCCAGCACGCCAACGCCGTAGCAGAAGAAAGTAAGCGGTCGCTTCGCCGTGATGCGCGGATCGAGCTGGCGCAGCGAACCCGCCGCCGCATTACGCGGGTTAGCAAACACTTTTCCGCCGGTGCGGCGCGCTTCTTCATTGATTTTTTCAAACCCGGCCTGCGGAAGGAAAACCTCACCACGCACCTCAAGACGTGCCGGGATATTCTCGCCATGCAGCTTGAGGGGGATAGTGCGAATGGTTCGCACATTGGAGGTAATATCCTCGCCGGTGGTACCGTCGCCGCGGGTCGCGGCCTGCATCAGTACGCCGTTTTCGTAGAGAATACTCACCGCGAGGCCGTCGAGCTTAAGCTCGCAGCAGTAGGTGAGATCGTCAGTGCTTTTCAGGCGATCCTGTACCCGCTTGTTGAAGGCGAGAAAGCTCTCTTCATCAAACACGTTGTCCAGCGACAGCATCGGCACTTCATGGCGGATCTGGCTGAAGGCAGTTAGTGGCGCCGCCCCCACCCGCTGAGTCGGCGAGTCCGGGGTAATCAGCTCCGGATGTTGACTCTCCAGCTCGCGCAGCTCGCGCATCAGGCGGTCATATTCCGCATCGGGCACTTCCGGCGCGTCCATAACGTGGTACAGATATTCATGATGGCGAAGCGTGGTTCGCAGTTCAGTCAGTTGTTGTTCGATCGGTTCCATATCACACCATCAATGATAAAAAACCCCCGACAGGCGGGGGTTGAGAAGGAGTTGAGATAACGCGGGACGTCAGGCGTTCGCGTCTTTCACTTCGCGAATACGATCCTGGTATTCACGCAGTTTTTGCGGCGTCATCATGCGACGCTGATCGTCAAGCACCACGCCGCCCACTTCATCGGCGATATACTGCGCAGACTGCAGCATCAGCTTGAAGTTCTGCAGTTCATCACCGTAGGAAGGGACCTGCATAAAAATAGTCACCCCAGGGGTCATCATATCCGCCATGCTGTCCGGATTGAAGGTCCCCGGCTTCACCATGTTGGCCAGGCTGAACAGCACCGGACCGCTGCCATCCGGGCTCAGATGGCGGTGGAAAATATTCATTTCACCAAACTTGAAGCCGGCCTGCTGGATGCTGTTGATCAGCACCTCGCCGTTAAGCTGTGCGCCGTGATGGGCGGCGACGTTCATCACAATGACCGTCTCTTTACGCTCTTTCGGCTGCTGCGGCTCTACCGGCTGCGGCTCGACCACGGCGGGCTGCGGCGCGGCAACAGGCTGCTGCGGGGCGGCTGGCTGCGGCTGGGCAACGGTCGGCGTCACCGGCTGCGGTGCGACGGGCTGCTGCACAACGGGCTGCGGCTGATGTTGGGGTTGCACGGACGGCTGCGCGGGCTGCGGCTGTTGCCAGCCAGGCTGCGCAGCCGCATGCTGCTGTCCCTGCGGTTGAACCGGGGCCTGGCGCGGCGATTGCTGCGGCTGGCGAACCGGTTCATCAGGACGCACAGGCTGCTGCATCTGGCGCTCGTAAGGCGGCTGGTACTGGTGCTGCGGCGCCTGACGAGGGGCTTCATGCTCCCCATGCGCGCCGTGCGGGGCGTGAGTGACCGGATGAACGCGGACTTCACCTACGCCTTCAACATTATCATCAAAGTCTTCGTTTTCCGACTCATCGTCGCGCGACTTCATACGTTTCAGTGGGCGATCGCGAAACATCGAAGAACGTTCTTTACGGCTGGTCCAAAAACCATGTACCAGTAAAGCGATTATGGCGATCGCGCCAACAATGATTAATATCAGACGCAAATCCTGCATCATTATATTCTCTGTTGTTCTAACACCTTGCCACCACGGCAAACATTTACTCACTAAGAGTATTTGCCGATTACCTCAAGTGCAAGTGCGTCGGTCGCTTTCACCACATAAAGATGAACTAAATCGTGCTTTTTGCTGTTTTTTCGAACATTTCCTAACTGGTTATTGTCTGGCGACCCGATAAAATAAGCGAGCATTCACACTGGATGTTAAAAAAGGAGCATTGCCTGGCTATGGTTTCATCATCCGCACCGACCCCGCGTAGCGGCGTTTATTATTTTTCGCAGGGCTGGAAACTCATCGGGCTGCCTGGCATACGGCGTTATGTCTTTTTGCCTTTGCTGGTTAACGTGCTGCTGATGGGCGGAGCCTTCTGGTGGCTATTTACCCGTCTCGACAGCTGGATCCCCTCGCTGATGAGCCATGTGCCGGACTGGCTGCAGTGGCTGAATTACCTGCTGTGGCCGGTGGTGGTGCTCTCGATTCTGCTGGTGTTTGGTTACTTCTTTTCGACTATCGCCAACTGGATAGCTGCGCCGTTCAGCGGCCTGCTGGCGGAACAACTTGAAGCGCGTCTGACTGGCGCCACCCCGCCGGATGTCGGCGTCTTTGGCATCATGAAGGATATTCCGCGCATCATGAAACGTGAGTGGCAGAAGCTGGCCTGGTACCTGCCCCGTGCCATCGTGCTGTTGCTGCTCTACTTTATACCCGGCGTTGGCCAGACGGTGGCCCCGGTACTCTGGTTCCTGTTCAGCGCATGGATGCTGGCAATTCAATACTGCGATTACCCCTTTGATAATCACAAGGTCCCCTTCAGGACCATGCGCGAAGCGCTGCGCAGCCGCAAAGTGATGAATATGCAGTTTGGGGCGCTCACCAGTCTGTTTACCATGATCCCGGTGTTAAACCTGGTGATCCTGCCGGTGGCCATCTGCGGCGCCACCGCAATGTGGGTCGATTGTTATCGCGATAAACACGCGGTCTGGAAATAGCCCCAACATGTTCACCCCGGGAGCGGCTGAGGCCGCTCCTTATATCTCGCTTATTCCTTCTTGCTTATCATTATTTCCCTTCCGCATATAGATATGCTAAATCCTTACTTCCGCATATTCTTTAAGCGGGTATGCTGATGCCGTACCCCCAAATTTCATACAGTTAAGGACGGGCCATGAGTAAGATTTTTGAAGACAACTCCCTGACTATCGGTCACACGCCGCTGGTACGACTGAACCGCATTGGTAACGGCCGTATCCTGGCAAAGGTAGAATCTCGTAACCCGAGCTTTAGCGTAAAATGCCGTATCGGCGCCAATATGATCTGGGATGCTGAAAAGCGCGGCGTTCTGAAACCTGGCGTGGAACTGGTCGAACCGACCAGCGGCAACACCGGTATCGCCCTCGCCTACGTGGCGGCGGCCCGCGGCTACAAGCTAACGCTAACCATGCCGGAAACCATGAGCATTGAGCGCCGCAAACTGCTGAAAGCGCTGGGCGCCAACCTGGTACTGACCGAAGGCGCAAAAGGCATGAAAGGCGCTATTCAGAAAGCGGAAGAGATCGTCGCCAGCAACCCGGAAAAATTCCTGCTGCTGCAGCAGTTCAGCAACCCGGCTAACCCGGAAATCCACGAAAAGACCACCGGCCCGGAAATCTGGGAAGACACCGATGGTCAGGTGGACGTCTTTATCTCTGGCGTAGGCACCGGCGGTACGCTGACCGGCGTCAGCCGCTACATTAAAAACACCAAGGGCAAAAAAGATCTGATCACCGTCGCGGTCGAACCGACCGATTCGCCGGTCATCTCCCAGGCGCTGGCGGGTGAAGAGCTCAAGCCGGGCCCGCACAAAATTCAGGGCATCGGCGCCGGCTTCATTCCTGGCAACCTGGATCTGAAGCTGGTGGACAAAGTGATCGGCATTACCAACGAGGAAGCTATCTCCACGGCGCGCCGTCTGATGGAAGAAGAAGGCATCCTGGCGGGTATCTCTTCCGGGGCCGCCGTTGCCGCCGCGTTGAAGCTGCAGCAAGATGAGGCCTTTACCAATAAGAATATTGTGGTTATCCTGCCTTCCTCAGGTGAGCGTTATTTAAGCACCGCGCTGTTCGCCGATCTCTTCACTGAGAAAGAACTGCAACAGTAGTGCCAGCTTGTAAATAATGTGTAAAAAAGCACCTTTTCAGGTGCTTTTTTGTGGCATACGTCAAAGTTTTACCCCTCCTGGCATTGATTCACCTCGTAGGGTCTGGTATTTAACCAGCACATTTATTTTGATGCGCGAAATTATTCAGAAGAGGATTTCCGCCAGCTGAATCGATTTTATGATTTGGTTCAAGTCTTCCTTTCGCGGCATAATGTTTAATGACGTGCTAGACGTCAATGGCCCGCAGGTCTTCGCAGCGCCAGGCGCTGCCGACGCCAAGGCCGGAAACGTAACGCCGGCGCTAACAATACAGGCTAAAGTCGAGTCGTTAGACTAGACTTTAGGTCCACAACACTAAACCTATAAGTTGGGGAAATATAATGTTCCAGCAAGAAGTTACCATTACCGCTCCGAACGGTCTGCACACCCGCCCTGCTGCTCAGTTTGTTAAAGAAGCTAAAGGCTTCACTTCTGAGATCACTGTAACCTCCAACGGCAAAAGCGCCAGCGCCAAAAGCCTGTTCAAACTGCAGACTCTGGGCCTGACCCAGGGAACCGTAGTGACCCTCTCCGCTGAAGGCGAAGATGAGCAGAAAGCTGTTGAGCATCTGGTTAAACTGATGGCTGAACTCGAGTAAGTTCACGGGTTCTTTTTCATATCAGTCACAAGTAAGGTAGGGTTATGATTTCAGGCATTTTAGCATCCCCGGGTATCGCCTTCGGCAAAGCACTGCTGCTGAAGGAAGATGAAATTGTCATCGACCGGAAGAAAATTTCTGCCGATAAGGTTGATCAGGAAGTCGAACGTTTCCTGAGCGGCCGCGCCAAGGCCTCCGCCCAGCTGGAGGTCATCAAAACCAAAGCTGGTGAAACTTTCGGTGAAGAAAAAGAAGCCATCTTCGAAGGGCATATCATGCTGCTGGAAGATGAGGAGCTTGAGCAGGAAATCATAGCCCTGATTAAAGATAAGCACATGACTGCCGACGCGGCAGCCAATGAAGTTATCGAAGGTCAGGCCACTGCCCTGGAAGAGCTGGACGATGAATACCTGAAAGAACGTGCGGCTGACGTACGCGACATCGGTAAGCGCCTGCTGCGCAACATCCTTGGTCTGTCGATTATCGATCTGAGCGCGATTCAGGATGAAGTCATCCTCGTCGCCGCCGATCTGACCCCGTCTGAAACCGCACAGCTGAACCTGAAAAAAGTGCTGGGCTTCATCACCGACGCGGGCGGCCGTACCTCTCACACCTCCATCATGGCGCGTTCCCTGGAACTGCCGGCCATCGTGGGCACCGGCAGCATCACGGCGCAGGTGAAAAACGGCGATTATCTGATTCTCGACGCGGTGAACAACCAGGTTCTGGTCAACCCGTCTAACGAGCAAATTGAAGCGCTGCGTAATCTGCAGGCTCAGGTTGCGGAAGAAAAAGCCGAACTGGCGAAACTGAAAGATCTGCCGGCGATTACCCTCGACGGCCATCAGGTTGAAGTCTGCGCCAACATTGGTACCGTTCGCGATGTCGAAGGTGCTGAGCGCAACGGCGCCGAAGGCGTAGGCCTGTATCGTACCGAATTCCTGTTCATGGACCGTGACGCGCTGCCAACTGAAGAAGAGCAGTTTGCGGCCTATAAAGCGGTGGCTGAAGCCTGTGGCTCTCAGGCCGTTATCGTGCGTACCATGGACATTGGCGGCGACAAAGAGCTGCCGTACATGAACTTCCCGAAAGAAGAGAACCCGTTCCTCGGCTGGCGTGCCGTGCGTATCGCGATGGATCGTAAAGAGATCCTGCGCGATCAGGTGCGCGCCATCCTGCGTGCCTCCGCTTTCGGTAAACTGCGCATTATGTTCCCGATGATCATCTCTGTTGAAGAAGTGCGTGCGCTGAAGAAAGAGATCGAAATCTACAAACAGGAACTGCGTGACGAAGGTAAAGCATTTGACGAATCCATTGAGATCGGCGTGATGGTGGAAACACCGGCTGCGGCGACCATTGCTCGTCATCTGGCCAAAGAAGTTGATTTCTTTAGTATCGGCACCAATGATTTAACGCAATATACTCTGGCAGTTGACCGTGGTAATGATATGATTTCACATCTTTACCAGCCGATGTCACCGTCTGTACTGAATCTGATTAAGCAAGTTATTGATGCTTCTCACGCTGAAGGTAAATGGACTGGCATGTGCGGTGAGCTTGCGGGCGATGAACGTGCTACACTTCTGTTGCTGGGTATGGGGCTGGACGAATTCTCTATGAGCGCCATTTCCATCCCGCGCATCAAGAAGATTATTCGTAATACGAACTTCGAAGATGCGAAAGTATTAGCAGAGCAGGCTCTTGCTCAACCGACAACGGACGAGTTAATGACGCTGGTTAACAAGTTCATTGAAGAAAAAACAATCTGCTAATCCAAGAGATGCGCGGCCCAAATTACTGCTTAGGAGAAGATCATGGGTTTGTTTGATAAATTGAAATCTCTGGTTTCTGATGACAAGAAAGACACCGGAACTATTGAGATTATTGCTCCCCTCTCCGGTGAGATCGTCAACATCGAAGACGTGCCGGATGTGGTTTTTGCGGAAAAAATTGTGGGCGATGGGATTGCCATCAAACCGACCGGCAACAAAATGGTCGCGCCGGTAGACGGTACCATTGGTAAAATTTTCGAAACCAACCATGCGTTCTCTATTGAATCTGATAGCGGCATCGAGCTGTTCGTTCACTTCGGTATTGATACCGTTGAACTGAAAGGCGAAGGCTTCAAGCGTATCGCTGAAGAAGGCCAGCGCGTGAAAGTCGGTGACCCGGTTATCGAATTCGATCTGCCGCTGCTGGAAGAGAAAGCCAAGTCTACCCTGACGCCGGTGGTTATCTCCAACATGGACGAGATCAAAGAGCTGATCAAACTGTCCGGTAGCGTGACTGTGGGTGAAACCCCGGTTATCCGCATCAAGAAGTAATGCTTGCTGCATAAAAATGGCGCCGAAAGGCGCCATTTTTTTATATCGCGCTGGTCACCGGCTGATAGCACTTCTCCCGGGACAAGATGCGCAATCCCTCCGGCGTGCTCTCCAGAATACGACGCTCACTGTCAGAGACCAGCAGATCGCACTGGTACCCTCCGGCCAGGCCGAACAGCGACCGCGCTACGCAGGCATCCTCCAGCGCCGCCTCCCCTGTGGTATCAAAATGACCGACAATACGCCCCTGTTGGCGGATCACTAACCGATAGCTTTTCATCAGTTTTTCTCCCGTGGCGGCAGGATCAGTTCGTCACACCCCTGCGCGGCAGTCCAGTTCATGACCTCCAGCACGCGCCGGGCGGCAGCCTGCGTCGCCGCCCCCAGCGCCAGGCCGGTGAGCAGACCGCTCACCAGCTCTGCACAGAACAGATCGCCCGTTCCCTTCAGGTCCGTTTCCACCCGCGGGTGGGCCACCACCTCCACCGCATCGGCCGTCACCACCAGCACATTTATCGTCGAACGCGCCTCTCCCGGCGCGCTGGTGATCACCACCCATTTGAGGGTATCTGACAGCAGGCTTCGCGCCGCGGCGACCGCCTCCTGCTGATTGCGACAGCGCTGGCCGCTCAGCGTTTCCAGCTCAAACAGATTGGGGGTGATCCCTTGCGCCAGTGGCAGAAGATGCTGACGATAGGCGTCCGGGATCTCAGCCTTAACGTAGATGCCGCTGTCGACATCGCCGATGACCGGATCCACCAGAATGCACAGCCCGGGATGGCGGGCCCGCACCCGCGTCAGCCACTGTGCCAGACGTTCAATTTGCACGGCGTTGCCCATATAGCCGGTGGTCACTGCACGCAGTTCGCGCAACGCGTCGCGTTCCTCCAGCGCCTGCAGATACCCGACAAACCACTCCTCCGGAATAATGCCGCCATAGAACGTCTCATAATGGGGCGTATTGCTGAACAGTACCGTCGGCACCGCCAGCACGCGCAAACCGTGCTGTTTAATGGCCGGAACCGCGATGCTGTTGCCAACGCTGCCATAGACTACCTGGGACTGCACAGCGACGATATCGACTTCCGACGCCCGGCTTGTGTCGTGAAAGAGCACTGATTGTATGTCATCTTGCTGGCCCATCTTTTCTCCCCCCGCTGGACAGCGGGTCACGCACTGATTATGATTCGTCCTATGCTAAATATCATTTTGTCATAGGTCAATAATGTTTACCGGAAAAACCGCCAGCGATATCTTCGATCATATCCGCCATCTGGTGCAGAGCGGTGGGTTGCGGCCCGGAGAGGTTCTGCCACCGGTACGCGAGCTCGCCAGCCAGCTGGAGGTGAATCGCAATACCGTCGCCGCCGCCTATAAACGGCTGGTCACCTCCGGGCTGGCCGTCAGCCAGGGACGAAACGGCACGGCCATTAAAGCACGGGATCCGCTGCCGGCGCTGGAGGGCGGTGACCCAACGACGCCGCTGAACGATATCTCCAGCGGCAATCCGGACCCCGCCAGACTGCCTGAATTAACCCGTTATCTGGGCCAGCTTGCCCGCACACCACGCCTGTATGGCGATGCTCCCATCGAGCCGCGGCTTGGTCAATGGGCCGAGGCGTGGTTTGCCAAAGAGATAGCGGTTCCCTTTGCGGTGAATCTCGCCAGCGGAGCGATTGACGCCCTGGAGCGTCTGCTGAGCGCTCTGCTGCTGCCCGGCGACGGCGTGGTGGTCGAAGATCCCTGTTTTCTCAGCAGCATCAATATGGTGCGTTACGCCGGCTTTACCCCCTGCCCGGTGGCGGTGGATGCTGAGGGGATGGATCCTGACGGCCTGGAGGAGGCGTTACGCAACGGCGCACGGGCGGTGATCTTAACCCCGCGCGCGCATAATCCTACCGGCTGTAGCCTGACGGAAACCCGGGCGCATGCCCTGCGGGAGGTGCTGGCCCGCTATCCGCAGGTACTGGCGATTGTTGATGACCATTTTGCCCTGCTGTCGGCCACGCCATGGCACTCCCCTCTTCCTGCAAGTACGCAACGCTGGGCGCTGGTGCGCTCAATGTCAAAAACCCTCGGGCCAGACCTGCGGCTGGCCTTTATCGCCAGCGATGCCGATACCTCAGCGGCGCTGCGCCTGCGGCTTAACGCCGGCAGCCAGTGGGTCAGCCATCTGCTGCAGGACCTGACGCTGGCCTGTCTGACCGATGAGGCGTTTATCGCCTCGATGACGGAGACCCGTCGTCATTATCGCCAGCAGAATGAGAAACTGGCGGCGGCGCTGGCCCGGCACGGCCACAGCCATGCTACGCCTGGCGATGGACTCAATTTCTGGCTGCCGCTGCCAGCAGCGAGCCAGCCCTACGCCTTACGCCTGGCCCGCGCCGGCTGGCTGGTCCGGGAGGGGGAAATATTTGGTGTCCGAACGCCTGCGCACGGGCTGCGCCTGTCGCTGGGCCGTCTGAGTGACGCTGAGATTTCCCGCCTGGCGGCTGATATTGCGCTGGTCTTAAACCAACCCTGATGCAGGCCGTATCATTCGGCATGTTGAAGCATCTGCCGCACAGGTGAGTGATGGCAGCTGCCGATAAACTAATGAAAAAGTAAACGAAAGCAGGCACAGTCTTACCTGCATACCCTGCTCGCCCGGACGAATAAAACAGTCCCGGTGGCGGACAAATCGCTCACAAGAAGGAGCACCAGAGATGCATCACACTGACCTGGCACTGAAGGCGGTCATTGAAGCCTGCGACCGCGCTATCTCACAGGAAGATTACGATACCCTGATGGCCTATTACGCAGAAGACGCCGCGCTGGTCGTCAAACCGGGCATGGTGGTCAGAGGGAAAGAGAATATCCGCAAAGCCTTTATCGCCATTGCTGACTATTTCCAGCACCGACTGGTGGTGACTCAGGGGAAAATGGAGGTTATTGAAGGCGACGGCAATGCGCTGGTGATTATGGAGACCCGGCTGAATATCCCGACGGCGGACGGGATATCCCAGGTCACACGGCGCGCCACCTATGTCTTTCAGAAGCAGGGCGAGCGCTGGCTGTGTACGGTCGATAACTCCTACGGCACCGACCTGCTTGATGATTAAATGCCAGCCCCCTGGCTAAAATGTTCTTCGCCGAACACGCCGGTGGAAAGGTAACGATCGCCGCGATCGCAGACGATCGCCACCACCACCGCGCCAGGATTTTCACGGGCAATGCGTAACGCGCCCGCCACCGCGCCGCCCGAACTGACCCCGCAGAAAATGCCTTCCCGCACCGCCAGCTGACGCATGGTATTCTCGGCATCCTGCTGATGAATATCCAGCACCGCATCCACCAGCGAAGCGTTAAAGATCCCCGGCATATACTCTGCCGGCCAGCGACGGATCCCGGGAATACTGCTGCCCTCTTCCGGCTGCAGGCCGACAATGGCCACCGGTTTACTCTGTTCGCGCAAAAAGCGCGATACGCCGGTAATGGTGCCGGTGGTCCCCATGCTGGAGACAAAGTGGGTGATACGTCCCGCGGTCTGCTGCCAGATTTCCGGCCCGGTGGTAGTGTAGTGGGCGTAGGGGTTATCCGGGTTGTTAAACTGATCGAGCAGTTTGCCCTCTCCGCGCTGCGCCATCTCAAGGGCCAGGTCGCGGGCCCCCTCCATTCCCTGCTCTTTAGTGACCAGAATCAGCTCGGCGCCGTAGGCACGCATCGCCGCCCGGCGCTCCTGGCTCATGTTGTCAGGCATCAGCAGCTTCATATGATAGCCTTTCAGCGCGGCGATCATCGCCAGCGCAATACCGGTGTTACCGCTGGTCGCTTCGATCAGCACGTCGCCGGGCTGAATTTCGCCGCGCTTTTCCGCTTCGACGATCATTGACAGCGCGGCGCGGTCTTTTACCGAGCCGGCCGGATTATTGCCTTCGAGTTTGACCCAAACTTCGCTGCCGTTGTCAGGACCCAGACGCTGAAGCTTGACCAGAGGGGTATTGCCGATGGTGTGTTCGAGTGTATTCACGATTTTTACTCAATAAAAAAGCCGGGTTGCGCTTCGCTTACCCGGCCTACAAGACGCGTAAAAATTCCAGGCCCGGAAAGCGTAGCCTTACCGGGCGATAGACCTGCTCAATAAGCTATCAGGCCGACTCCGCCAGAGCAAGCTCGCCGCGCGGCTCGATACGCTCGGTACCGTTATACAGGCGCGCGTTTTGCAGGCCAACGAACAGCCGTTCGCCTCGGGACGGGGCCTCATCGCCTGCCAGCACCACGCTCAGCGGTTCGTCATACCACCCCAGAGGCTGAACGACTAATTGGGTGTAGTGCCCTTTCGGGCTGGCTTCCAGCACCTGCACCGGCAGCGGGGAATCCAGGCTGGTCCGGCGGCTGATGTCCACTTCCCACGGACGCAGGAACAGATCCACCGGCCCCTGGTATGTTGGGGTATAGCCTAACGGCCAGCGGTGCGCGCCAACGTGGAACTGTCCACCGCGGATAATGCCCTGCAGGCGGTTTACTTCGCCCATAAACTCCAGTACGAAACGGGTCGACGGTTCACGCCACACGCGCTCCGGGGCATCGGCTTGTTCGATGTTGCCCTGACTCATCACCACCACCCGGTCAGCAACTTCCAGCGCCTCTTCCTGATCGTGGGTGACGAACACGCTGGTAAATTTTAACTCTTCATGCAGCTGACGCAGCCAGCGGCGCAGCTCTTTACGCACCTGCGCATCCAGCGCGCCGAAGGGTTCATCCAGCAACAGAATTTGCGGCTCCACCGCCAGGGCGCGCGCCAGCGCCACACGCTGCTTCTGGCCGCCGGACAGCTGCGCCGGATAGCGATCCGCCAGATGAGCTAGCTGCACCATCTCCAGCAGTTTGGTCACCTTGGCTTTAATCGCCGCCGCATTGGGTCGTTCACGGCGCGGCAGCACGGTCAGGCCAAAGGCGATGTTATCGAACACCGTCATATGACGGAACAGCGCATAGTGCTGGAAGACGAAGCCCACTTTACGGTCGCGGGCGTGCATCCGGCTGACGTCGGTGCCGTGGAAACGGATATGACCGCTGGTCTGATGCTCCAGCCCGGCGATAATTCGCAGCAAGGTGGTTTTTCCGGAGCCCGAGGGCCCCAGCAGCGCAACCATTTGTCCGGAAGGGATATCCAGCGAGATATCATTCAGCACCTGGGTGCGACCAAACGATTTCTTAATATTGGCAATCTCAATGCTCATGATTTCCCTCCTGTTGCGCGCGTTCTTTCTGATTGGCCAGACGCCATTGCAACATACTCTTTAAAAACAGGGTCAGAATAGCCATTAACGTCAGCAGGGCCGCAGCGGTAAACGAGCCGACGGTATTGTAATCCTGCTCCAGTAGTTCAATTTGCAGCGGCAGCGACAGCGTTTCTCCACGAATCGAACCGGAGACTACCGACACTGCGCCAAATTCGCCGATGGCGCGGGCATTGGTCAATACCACGCCGTACAGCAGCGCCCAGCGAATATTCGGCAACGTCACCCGGCGGAACATCTGCCAGCCGGAAGCGCCCAGCAGCACCGCGGCTTCATCTTCATGACTGCCCTGGCTCATCATCACCGGCACCAGCTCGCGCACCACAAACGGACAGGTGACAAAGATGGTCGCCAGCACCATGCCCGGCCAGGCGAACATGATCTGCAGGTTATGCGCATCAAGCCAGCCGCCCAGCGGGCCGTTAGAGCCATAAAACAGCAGATACACCAGACCGGCCACCACCGGCGAGACGGCGAACGGGATATCCAGTAACGTCAGCAGCAGCTGGCGGCCGGGAAAAGTAAAACGTGTCACCAGCCAGGCCAGCAGCGTACCGAACACCAGGTTCACCGGTACGGTAATCAACGCAATCATCACCGTCAGCCAGATGGCATGCAGCATGTCCGGGTTGGCCAGGTTTTCCAGCACCGGCATCAGCCCTTTGCTGAAGGCCTGGATAAAGATATAGAGCATCGGCACGACGAGGATGAAGGCGGAGACCACCATCCCGACGCCAATCAGAAACCATTTCCCCCAGTTGATGCGGGGCGCGTCGTAGCGTTTCAATTGAGTAACTTCCGCCATTAGTGACCTACCACGCGTCGACCAAAGCGACTCTGCAGGGTATTGATGGAAAAGAGCAGCAGCAGTGAGGCGGCCAGGATCACCGAGGCGATCGCGCTCGCCGCCGGATAGTCAAACTCCTGCAGACGAATAAAGATCATCAGCGAGGTCACCTCTGTCTTCCACGCGATGTTGCCAGCGATAAAAATCACCGCGCCAAACTCGCCGAGGCTGCGGGTAAACGACAGGGCAATGCCCGCCAGCAGCGCCGGCGACAGCTCCGGCAGCACCACTTTGCGGAAACTCTGCCAGCGCGTCGCGCCCAGCGTTTCCGCCGCTTCCTCATACTCGGGTCCCAGCTCCTCCAGCACCGGCTGCACGGTTCGTACCACGAACGGGATGCTGGTGAAGGCCATCGCCACGGCGATGCCGAGCCAGGTATAGGTCACTTTAATATCGAACTTCGCCAGCCATTCACCGTAAATTCCGTTAACCGAAAACAGCGAAGCCAGTGTCAGGCCGGCCACAGCCGTCGGCAGCGCAAACGGCAGATCCATTAAGGCATCCAGCAGCGTGCGGCCGGGAAAACGATAGCGAGTGAGGATCCAGGCCATCAGCAGACCAAAGACGCCGTTAAAAATCGAGGCCACAAACGCCGACAGCAGCGTCACCTTATAGGCCGCCACCACCTGCGGATTGGTGATCACATCCCAGTATTGCGCCCAGCTCATCTGCGCCAGCTGCATCACCAGCGCACTGAGTGGTAATAACAAAATCAGACAGACAAACAGCAGGCTGGTGCCGAGGCTCAGGGTAAAGCCCGGCAGCACGCGCTTGGACGACACAGCAAACATTACTTACGCCCCGCCGCCAGCAGTTTGTCCAGTTCGCCGCCGCTGGCGAAGTGGGTTTTCATTACCTCAGGCCAGGAGCCAAACTTGTCCTCTACGCGGAACAGCTCGGTCTGCGGGAATTTATCCTTCAGGGCGTCCATCACTTTCGGGTTGTTTACCCGGTAGTAGTAGTCGGTAATGATGGTTTGCGCCTGCGGGCTGTAGAGCCAGTTCAGGTAGGCTTTCGCCGCCTTTTCCGTGCCATTGGCTTTGACGTTTTTATCCACCCATGCCACCGGGAACTCCGCCAGAATGTTGGTTTTCGGGATCACCACTTCAAATCCCTGCGCCTCATACTGCTTACGAATATTGTTCACTTCCGATTCGAAGCTAATCAGCACATCGCCCAGGCCGCGTTCAGCAAAAGTGGTAGTCGCCCCGCGTCCGCCGGTATCAAAGACTTCGACGTTCTTCAGAAACTGGGTCATAAACTGTTCGGTTTTGGCTTTATCGCCGCCGTCGGCTTTATCCGCCGCGCCCCATGCCGCCAGGTAGGTGTATCGGGCGTTACCCGAGGTTTTCGGGTTCGGGAAAATCAGCTTGACGTCAGAGCGAACCAGATCGTTCCAGTCATGAATGTTTTTCGGGTTGCCTTTACGCACCAGGAAACCCATCGTCGAATAGAACGGTGAGCTGTTGTTCGGCAGGCGGCTTTGCCAGTCGGCCGGGATCAGGTTGCCCTTGTCATGCAGGATCTGCACGTCCGTCACCTGGTTGTAGGTGACCACGTCCGCCTTCAGGCCCTGCAAAATAGCCAGCGCCTGCTTGGATGAACCGGCATGCGACTGCTTAATCGTCAGCGTGTCCCCGCCATTGTCCTTCGCCCACTGCTGCTCAAAAGGCGGGTTAAGGGCGGCAAACAGCTCGCGGGAGACATCATAGGAGCTGTTCAGCAGCTCTGTCGCCTGCGCCTGCGCGGCCAGCAGCATGGAAGCCGCCAGCGCCAGATATCCTTTTTTCAGTGATTTAACGGCCATTGCGCACCCTTATCAACGTTGAACATTTTCTGATGATCATCATATTTATAACGGGTACGAAAGGAGTAACGGTTTTATATACCGTTTGGCGATTTGGAAGTCGAAAAGAGAATAAGCAACTGGCAAAGCTTTGCTGAAAGCGGCTCGCAGATTAGACGTGTCATTGTGACAAACGGCAGCCAGGCGTGCACTGTGTTTATATGAAAAACACACAGATATTTGCTCGTCAGCTCAGACGTAGCTTAACGCCAACAGAACGTCGACTATGGTACTTACTGCGCAACCGCCATTTTGCTTGCTATAAGTTTCGCCGCCAGCATCCCGTGGGTCCCTATATTCTCGATTTTGCCTGCTGTGCAACACGGCTGGCGATTGAACTGAACGGCGGCCAACACGATGAGAGGCGTGCCTACGATGTTCGCCGCACCCGCTGGCTACAGAGCCAGGGATGGCGGGTTTTACGCTTCTGGAATAATGAGTTTGAAGAGTATGAAGATGCGGTGATGCAGAGAATACTTGAAGCGCTTGAGTCGCCGATGCCCTCACCCCGCCCCTCTCCCTGAGGGAGAGGGAGAAAGAGAGTCCGCACGCAGATTCCATAACCGCACCGAACGGTTCCCTCTCCCCCTTGGGGAGAGGGTTAGGGTGAGGGGAAAAAATTACAGCGCCTGAATACGCTCCAGGGATGGCGCGAAGTAATAGCCGCCGGTCACCGGTTTAGTGAAGCGCAGCATCGCGTCGCGTTTGCCGTCGGTATCGCCGAACATGCTCAGCAGCTGCTGCTCGATGTTATACAGGCGCGCGCAGTAGGCGCAGAAATAGAGACCATGGGTGCCGCTGGCGGTGCCGTACGGCAGGCTCTGACGGACGATTTTCAGCCCTTTGCCATCTTCTTTTAAGTCCACGCGGCTCAGGTGCGACGTGACCGGACGCTCGTCGCCATCGATCTCTTCGTTGGCTTCTTTGGTACGGCCGATCATCATCTCCTGATCCGGTACGCTCATGCGGTTCAGCTGTTTGAGATTATGCTCCCAGCGCTGGACAAACACGTAGCTGCCGCCTGCATCCACGCCGTCTTTGATCACCGCCACTTCGCGGCGGGTTTCTTCCCCCGCCGGGTTTTCGGTGCCGTCGACGAAGCCGCTGAGATCACGCTCTTCCACCCAACGGAAACCGTGGATCTCTTCTTTCACGTCGATAGCGTCGCCAAAGGCGGCCATCGCGGCCTGCGCCACCGAGAAGTTAACTTCATGACGGGCGGATAAAATATGAATCAGCAGGTCATACTGGGTGGACGGCGCCAGCCCTTTGCCATAGACCGGGAAATCTTTTAACTCTTCCGCCCCTTCGCCGCCGCTCAGCTGACGCCAGACGTTATTGCCGAACGCCACCACCGCCCCGAGTTTGGCGTCGGGGAATTTAGCCTGGAAGGTGGCCACGTTATCGACAAAATTTTTGCTCGCTTCGCGCAGGGCGTTAACGTCCCCTTTGACATTGGCTTCAATCCAAATCGCCGCGCGGCAATGTTCCGGCAAAATGCCGCTCTGAACCTGAGACATCGCTCCTCCTGAAATGATGCAACTACAACGCTGTCGCGTTGCTAACGCGCCATTGTAACCGTTTTTCAGGGCCGTCGTGTCTCTTCAGATCAATTTAGCGACGCCAGATAATTTTGCTGACCTTCCAGTTTTTCAGCGTATCGTCGGAGGGCATCAGCTCGTCCGGGCCGCTCCAGTGGCCGGTAAAGGCATAGCTGATATGCTGGCTCCCCTCGGCCTGACACTCGACGACCGCGCCATTGTCATTGCTGCCTTTCTGGCAGTTGCCGAAGGCTTTGCTGTACAGGTCGCTAAACGGTGTGCCGATTTTCACGCCGCTGGCGGTTTTGATTTCGGCATCACGCACGTCAATCCGGCTGATGGTACCGTTGTCGCCATTGATGGTCAGCGCCACGCTGTTGTCTTTCAGCGCTTCAAAATAGTGGACGATATTGCCCTTATCGGTCTTCATCCCGCTGCGTAAACGGTAGTCGCTCCCCAGCGCATCGCTAATAGCCTGTTCGTTGAGCGGCGTGGAAGCCGTCAGTTTACCCACCCCCTGCTCGGTCACCTCGGTAGAAGCGCCAAACCAGTTCCACGGATAGGCCGCCGACCAGTTGACTGCGCTCATCGTGGAGCAGCCGGTCAGCGCCAGCGGAAGCGCACAGAGCATTAAACGTAGCGATTTCATATCACAATCCTTTCTGAGTCATTCAACGCATGTTGGAGTTCACGATCGGCAAAAAGTGCCCTTAAAAGGTGGTCTGGCGAAAACAGGCGCCCAGGCGACGGCTGGTTAACAGCCACCACAGGGCATAACCATCCGCCACCAGCAGCCCGATGGTCAGCGAGGAGGGAGATTCGCCGCTCAGCCATAGCATCGGCTGCCACAGCAACAGCAGCAATTGCGATAGCACCAGCAGCCAGCGCATCGCCCGCCACGCGCGCGGCAGGCGCTGACGGTAGCCGCTAAGCAGAAAGGCCAGCACCGCCGGCACGCCGGGGAGTAAACCGAGCCAGAAGCGGTCGTGATCGGGATAGAACAGATTAAGAATCGCGTCGCCCTGCTGGCGCGATGCGCCGGCCATCAAAAACAGCACCCACGTGCGGGCCTGCAACAACAGCACGCACCAGAAGAGCAAAGGCAGGCGCAGACGGCCATGGGCATCAAAATCGGCGGGGATAAACTCAGTATTCTTCATCTTCGATCAGACGCTTGCCCAGGGTCAGGACATCGGCGTATTCATAGCCCAGCCGCTCATACATTCCCTGCACCACGTCGTTGTCTTCACGAACCATAATGTTGATTTTCGGGCAGCCGCGGGCAATCAGCTTTTTCTCGAGCCGGTTGAGCAGCGCGTTCGCGATACCCCGGCCACGATATTCCGGATGGACGCCGAGATAATAGGCCGATCCGCGATGACCGTCATATCCGCCCATCACCGTGCCGACCACTTCGCCATTCACTTCCGCCACCAGAAACAGGCTGACGTCATGATTCAGCTTGCGCTCAATATCCATCTCCGGATCGTTCCACGGGCGCAGCAGATCGCAGCGCTCCCACAGCGTCACAACCTCTTCGAAATCCTGCTGGCGAAAAACGCGAATCTCCATGGTATTCCCCACCATTGACGGTTAAAAACAGTGATTATGGCGCGAATATAACTGATAGCCAATATCAGGCGAAATCAGCGACAAAAAATGGCATAATATGACTTTGTCATGTATTGAAATGAAAAGTAAAACAATTCTTATTTTGAATGGTCGTAACGGCAAACGCGATACGATATAACATTGGACATCACTTGTTTACAATTCAGGCCGAATGAGCACTTTTAAACCCTTAAAAATACTTGCTTCGCGCCGTCAGGTGCTGAAAGCCGGGCTGGCTGCGATGACGCTGAGTGGCGTCGCCGCACAGGTCAGCGCAAAAGAGCAGCCACTGAAAACATCAAATGGACACAGCAAACCCGCCGCTAAAAAGGCCGGCGCCCGCCGCGTTGTGATGCTCGACCCGGGCCACGGCGGTATCGACACCGGGGCTATCGGCCATAACGGTTCGAAAGAGAAGCATGTGGTGCTGGCGATCGCTAAGAACGTGCGCAGCATTTTGCGCAGCAACGGCATCGACGCCCGCCTGACCCGCACCGGCGATACCTTTATCCCGCTGTACGACCGCGTGGAGATTGCCCATCAGCACGGCGCCGATCTGTTTATGTCGATCCATGCCGACGGCTTCACCAACCCGAGCGCCGCCGGCGCCTCGGTGTTTGCGCTGTCAAACCGCGGCGCCAGTAGCGCCATGGCAAAATACCTCTCCGACCGCGAAAACCGCGCCGATGAAGTTGCCGGTAAGAAAGCGACCGATAAAGATCATCTGCTGCAGCAGGTGCTGTTCGATCTGGTGCAGACCGACACCATTAAAAACAGCCTGACGCTGGGCTCGCATATCCTGAAAAAGATCAAACCGGTGCATAAGCTGCACAGCCGCAATACCGAGCAGGCGGCGTTCGTGGTGCTGAAGTCGCCGTCCATTCCGTCCGTGCTGGTGGAAACCTCGTTTATCACCAACCCGAACGAGGAGAAACTGCTCGGCACCACCGCTTTCCGGCAGAAAATCGCCACCGCGATTGCCAACGGCATTATCAGCTATTTCCACTGGTTCGATAACCAGAAAGCCCATTCGAAGAGACGTTAATGAAACCCGATGCCGCGCAGGTTAAAACTTTTCTGCTCCAGCTCCAGGACAACCTTTGCCAGCAGCTGAGCGCTGTCGATGGCGCACCGTTTATTGAAGACGCCTGGCAGCGGGAAGGCGGTGGCGGCGGGCGCAGCCGGGTGTTGCGCGACGGCAACGTGTTCGAACAGGCCGGGGTTAACTTTTCTCACGTCCATGGCGATGCGATGCCCGCCTCGGCAACGGCCCATCGCCCGGAGCTGGCCGGACGCAGCTTTGAAGCCATGGGCGTCTCGCTGGTGGTTCATCCGCTTAACCCCTATGTGCCCACCAGCCATGCCAACGTGCGGTTCTTTATTGCCGAAAAGCCTGGCGCCGACCCGGTGTGGTGGTTCGGCGGCGGCTTCGATTTAACCCCTTACTACGGCTTTGAAGAGGATGCCGTCCACTGGCATCGTACCGCCCGCGATCTGTGTCTGCCGTTCGGCGAAGCCGTCTATCCGCGCTATAAAAAATGGTGCGATGATTACTTCTATCTCAAGCACCGCCAGGAGCAGCGCGGTATCGGCGGTCTGTTCTTTGACGACCTGAATACCCCGGATTTTGACCACTGCTTCGCCTTTATGCAAGCGGTCGGGAACGGCTATGCTGACGCCTATTTACCCATCGTCGAACGCCGAAAAGCCATGCCGTACGGCGAGCGCGAGCGCCACTTTCAGCTCTATCGCCGCGGCCGCTACGTCGAGTTCAATCTGGTCTGGGACCGCGGCACCCTGTTCGGCCTGCAGACCGGCGGGCGTACGGAGTCGATTCTGATGTCGATGCCGCCGCTGGTGCGCTGGGAATATGATTATCAGCCCGAGCCCGGCAGTCCCGAGGCGGCGCTGAGCGAGTTTATTCAGGTGCGCGACTGGCTGTAACGGCCGGATGGCGGCTGGCCACCCGGCAGCGGCGTCGCTTCGCTCACACCCACTGGCGCAGGCGATGGTGCAGCGTCATCGACGGTTTCTCAGCAAACAGCTGCTGATAGTCGGTGGCGAACTGCCCCAGATGCCAGAATCCCCACTGCATGGCCGCCTCCTTGACCGTCTCCCGCTCTGACCAAGGACTTATCAGCTCCCGGCGTACGGCGTTCAGACGGATCCGTTTGAGCCAGGCGTTGGGGCCAATCCCCAGAATCGCATGGAAGGCGTTTTGCAGGGTGCGACGGCTGACGTACAGCTGCTGGCACAGGTCGAGAACGGTTAGCGGCTCCGCGCTGTTTTCCAGCACATATTCGCGGGCCTGCGCCAGCAGGCGGCGGTAGCTCTGGTGGCTGATACTCTCCGCGCTCACCATCGGCTGCGCCTCTTCCAGCATCGTCCCCATCGCCAGCAACAGATTATCCCGCAGCACCTTGCGCACCACAGGCTGATGAAGGGTATCCGGATGCTCGCTGAAGGTGGCCAGCGCCTGCTGCACAAACCCCCACAGCGCGGCCTTATGCGGCTCCCGAACTGCCAGCGCTGACTGGTTGCGTAGCATATGCAGCACTCGCTCCGGGTGGTGCAGGAAACTGGCATGGCGAGAAATCACCGCCTCTGAAATCACCACACCGAGGATGGTGTAATCATCCGGTGTGCTGAGCTCGAACTCCGTACCGCCGGGACGGGTGGCGATTTCTGCCCGGCCCAGGCACTGCGAACCAATAAACCCCTGCTCTCCCCGCGCCGCCGGAATACCAAACCAAAAGGAGTTCGGCCAGACCACGCAGGACTGGCGCAGCGCCAGCCCGGTAAATTCGCGAAAGACCTGGATCTCATCGAGCAGAATTTCGGTAAACTCGCCGCGAAACTGCCCCGGATGCAGCTGATCGTAAATCTGTTGCCAGGCGGTAATGGTCAGGGCGTGCTCATACACATCGGTTGTGTGTCGTTGATGAATATTGTCAATTTCAACCTGGGGCGTCAGCCTGGTGTCTTCCGGCAACGCCTCGCAACAGAGATGGTGCAAATTTGCAGAACGACGCTTTTTCATAATCGTTAAAGCCGGGGGCAAGCCGCTCCCGGCACCTCCGACAGGTTATGGATTTTTGAGACGATAGCGGCTACTGCGTTTGCGTAGCGTCCCTGCGGAAAAGAGCTGATCCAGCGCCTGGCGGGCCTTATCCAGCGGCCAGGCAAAATGCGCGGCCACCTCGCCGGCCGTCATGCCCTGACGAACTGATGCCAGCAGCGTCAGTAACGCTTCCGATGATGCCGGGTCAGCAGGCGGCAGGGGCGCTGGCGGCGGTGGCTGAAAGCCGCCGATCAGCCACTGGGTATCCTCTTCCGGACGGCCGATTTCCCGACGGCTGATCACACATCCGGTTCGCTCCGCCGCTACGCTTCCGGCATCCAGCGCGGCACGACAGGCCGCCAGATCCCCCTCCACCACCAGCGTCAATCTGCCGGGGTCGAGCACTTCATGACTGAGCAGGCGCACATTGGCCGCCTTGAGCATGGCATCCGCGGCGTCTACAGCGGCGACCATGCCCTCCACTTCCAGCAATCCCAGCGCATTGATCATCGCTCCCTCCGTTACGCACGCTGAACAGGATGACGGGCAATATCGAGAACGGCATCGGTAAAGGCGTTGCAGGCGGCTTTACAGGCGGCCTGACTTCCCGTCAAAAAGGCGGCCGAATAGTTGGTTTCCGACGGCGGCGGGACGTAGGTCACCAGCTGAACGTCGGCAGACTTCATCGCCGCATCGATGCCGTACGTCGCCTCCAGCGGCGGCGCCACCAGATAAGCGATCGGATCGCCCAACGCGATGCCAGCGGTGGATGAAAGATAAGAGCCGGTACGCGACACCACGTGCGCCAGAAACGCGGTATCTTGCGCGTCGTTAGCCCACTGGAACGCCGCCCCGCTTTCAATATGCGCCATCATGGCATCCAGCCCGGCGCGAACTTCCGCCGGGTTCGGGCCGCCGAGCATAATCAGCACTTCACCGGCGGTGGGCGACGGGCCGTGAGCTGCTCCGGCATACAGGGAGCGGCCATAGACCACCTCCACCATCGCCTGCTTTGTCGCTTCATCGGCGGCAATATACGTCACGTCATCAGAATCTGCCGTGATGAGTCCGAGGCTACGTATATGTGGCGGTAATTTAAGCTCCCGGGCAAAACCGTCATTCACCGAGGCAATGACGCGCATGGCAGTGACCGAGGGTCGAATCAAATCTAATGCGGGCATGATGCCTCCTTAACGGCTCATGTTGATACCGGAGGCTTTCTGCTCCAGCATGCGTTTGGCTAAATCCACGATCACCGCGGCGGCTTCTACCGGCGGGGTGCCGCCCTGGTGAATATTGGAGATACAGGTCCGGTCGGCCTCGACGGTGGTCGCCACCCGCGGGGAGTACACCGCGTAGCAGGAGAGGCTCTCTGACTGGCCAAGTCCCGGGCGCTCGCCAACCAGCAGGATCACCACCTTCGCGCCGAGGATCTCGCCGATCTGATCTTCAATCTTGACGCGGCCATAGCGCACGAAGAACGGCGTCCCGACCTTCAGACCCGCCTGTTTCAGGCCGGCAAGCAGCGGCGGCAGGATCTCTTCGTAGTTGGCGGTGATGGCATCCGTCGACAGGCCATCGGACACCACCACCTGCACATCCGGATCCATCACGCACTGCGCCTTCAGCGCATCGATGGCCTCCGGACTGAGACGGCGTCCCAGATCGGGGCGCGTGAGGTAGCGATTTTTGTCGCTGATTTCCGAACGCACTTCCAGCAGCCCCTGCGCTTTCACCCACGCCTCCGGCACCTCTTTGAGCACCGTATCTTTCGAGCGCGAGTGATCCGCCAGGAAGCGCAGCAACGCGAGGGTGCGCGGACGCGGACCGGCGCGACCGGTGCAAACGCGCGCTGCGGTGCTGCGTTTCAGTTCGGTCAGCACTTCCGCGCGGTGCGGATGTTGTACGCCAATCCAGGCTTTCGCTTCCGCAGAGCCCAGATCCAGCGCGCAGCTTTCCACTGTTGCGTCGGTGGCGCACGCGGCAGCGTGGCAGGCCGGCGTCGTCGCTACGGGGGCCTCTGGCTGTGTCTGTGGCTGTCCCATTGACGCCATTACGCTGCGTACAATGTCTTCAATCTGTTTTTGATCCATGATGTGTCATCCCCGCGTCATCAGAAGAACAGTGACGGATCGCCCGCCCGTTTGGTCAGACGACCATTTGCCATAATGCCCATCCGTTCCAGCCAGCCTTCGAACTCCGGTGACGGACGCAGACCCAGCAGCTGGCGCACGGTCGCGGTATCGTGGAAGGCGGTAGTCTGGTAGTTGAGCATGATGTCGTCGCCGAGCGGCATGCCCATGATGTAGTTGCAGCCAGCGGTCGCCAGCAGGATCATCAGGTTTTCGTTGAGGTTCTGATCGGCATCGGCATGGTTGGTGTAGCAGCAGTCGCAGCCCATCGAGATGCCGCTCAGCTTGCCCATAAAGTGGTCTTCCAGCCCGGCGCGAATAATTTGTCGGTCGTTATAGAGGTACTCCGGCCCGATAAAGCCCACCACGGTGTTGACGAGGAACGGATCGTAGTGCCGCGCCAGGCCATAGTTACGCGCTTCCATCGTCACCTGGTCGGCGCCGAAGTTAGCGCCCGCGGAGAGCGCCGAGCCCTGCCCGGTTTCAAAGTAAAGACAGTTCTCCCCGGCGATGCGGTTAAACTCCGCTCCCACCGCCCGCGCTTCATCGAGCATCGCCAGTTCGACGCCGAACTCTTTTAGCCCTTTTTCGCTGCCGCAGATGCTCTGGAAGATAAGCCCCCCCGGCGCGCCGCGGCGGATAGCTTCGATCTGGGTGGTGACGTGCGCCAGCACGCAGCCCTGGGTCGGGATGGAAAACTTGTCGATCACCCCGTACACCGTATCCAGCACGCGACTCAGGTTCTCCACGTCGTCAGTGACCGGGTTGACGCCAATCACCGCGTCGCCCGCGCCGAAGGAGAGCCCTTCGTAGATTTGCGCGGCAATACTCTGCACGTCGTCGCGGGTATCGTTCGGCTGCAGGCGGCAGCTAAAGGTCCCCGGCAGACCGATGGTGGTATTGGCTTTTTTGATCACCGGCATTTTTTTGCCGCCATAGATCAGATCGGCGTTGGAGCAGATCTTGGCCACCGCCGCCACCACCTCGGAGGTCAGCCCTTTGCGGACAAAGGCGATATCGTCGCTGGTGACCTCGTCGTTGAGCACGTATTCGCGCAGGTCGCTGATGGTCCAGTGTTTGATCCGCTGATAGGCGGTTTCGTTCACGTCATCCTGGATCAGGCGCGTCACGCAATCCTCCTCATAGGGGATCA
>NZ_PJDK01000071.1:0-28194 GCF_002837615.1 Klebsiella sp. X1-16S-Nf21 | reverse complement strand
TCACACAGCATAGGCGAGGAGGTCCCTCGCGTTGTGGGCCGATCCTGACCGGTTTATGTTGCATTTCGGTTAAGTGATGATGACCAAAGGATGAAGAGTTGGTGCCAGACGGATGACAGGGCGGCCGGGCCGCCCTGGCGGGGTCAGCCTTGTTTGACCACGTTGATCATCCAGGGGACGCCAAAGCGGTCGACGACTTTGCCGAAGCCGTGGGCCCAGAACGTTTCCTGCCAGGCCATCTCAATGCGCCCGCCGACGGCCAGCGCGTCGAACCAGCGCTGGCCTTCAGCGACATCGCTGGGATCGAGGACGAGGGTGAAGCCGGCGTAATGCACATCGGGCCCGAAGGCGCTGTCGCTCAGCATCAGCTCGCCATTATTGATGCGCAGGCTGGCGTGGGCGATGGCATCATCTGCCATCTTCTGGCCAGACGGGCAGCCGTCTGACGCTTCTTGCGCCGGGGGCGGCATTTCGCCAAAGGTCATTTTAAACATCAGCTCCGCGCCCAGCGTCTGCTGATAGAAGGCGATTGCCTCGGCGCAGTTGCCTGCAAAGGCAAGGTAGGGACTTAAGGACATGGTGAATACCTCAGTGACCGTAACCCGTAAAGCGTAGTCGCCGGGGACGCTGTTGAGCCAGACGGCAGCGCGAAAATGTGTAGCGGCATAGCGGCGAAATGGTCAGTGAAAATAGCGGGGACTGAGGCGGAAAATAACAGGTTGCACAGGGAGCGGGTGGGGCACGATGATATCGGGAGCGGCGACGGTGGTGCAGGAAAATAATGACGCCGCCCTCCCGGAAATAAATCAGTTCTTTTTGACGAATTCCGACTTGAGCTTCATCGGACCAAAACCGTCAATTTTGCAGTCAATATTGTGATCGCCTTCGACCAGACGGATATTCTTCACTTTGGTGCCGATTTTCAGCATCGAAGAGCTGCCTTTTACCTTCAGATCTTTCACGACGGTAACGCTATCGCCATCGGCCAGTAAATTGCCATTGGCATCTTTAACGATCAGAACGTCGCTCTCTTCTTTCGCCTCGGCAGGGTTCCACTCATGGGCACATTCCGGGCAGATGTACATGCCGTTATCTTCATAAGTGTAAGTCGAATCGCATTTTGGGCAGTGTGGCAGTTGCATGACGTTCCTCGTGATGTCGTCGGAAAACAGGACGTTGGTCCTCTAAACAGCGGCTGATAGCCGAAAGTGTGGCTGATTATAGCGCAATCACCCACTTTTGTCGGGTGTTTTTTTAGTAAAAATTACCCATCACACTATTCGGGTGAAAGCAGAATAACCGCCAAAATTATCCGCCAGAGGATAAGGGGGAGTGAGGAAATAATTTTTGCGAGCAGCCAGTAAAATGAACTTATTTATTTTCGGACACTCTGTAATAAGGCGGTAAATTTATGTGAAGTTGATCGCAGATATAAACGCTGTTAGGGTAAAAAAGGGGAGCAGGTCAATTTCATCAGGTATCACGATCGGCCGCTCTATTTATTCACCAGTAGCCAGAGCAGGCGTCAACAGGTTCGGTTGTACATTCTGTCAGCAGACAGTGCAGGCAAACCTGCTACGCTTGAAATGAGGAGCACAGCAATTCACCGCTCCTGACGCACGATACGAATGGCCTTGTCATTCGGCGATGATGCGTGTACTCAAGGCGGAGTAGCAGAGGAAAAATATGCTTAAAAGGAAAAAAATAAAGCCCATCACCCTTAAGGATGTGACCATCATCGATGATGGTAAACTGAAAAAGGCGATCACCGCGGCCTCCCTGGGTAACGCGATGGAGTGGTTCGATTTCGGCGTCTATGGCTTTGTGGCCTACGCCTTAGGTAAAGTCTTCTTCCCCGATGCCAACCCAAGCGTGCAGATGATTGCCGCACTGGGTACCTTCTCCGTTCCATTTTTAATTCGTCCGTTAGGCGGCCTGTTTTTCGGGATGCTGGGCGATAAATATGGTCGGCAGAAAATCCTCGCAATAACCATCGTGATCATGTCGATAAGTACTTTCTGTATCGGCCTGATTCCGTCGTATGCCACGATAGGCATCTGGGCGCCGATCCTGCTGCTGCTGTGTAAAATGGCGCAAGGCTTCTCGGTCGGCGGTGAATATACCGGGGCATCGATCTTCGTCGCGGAATATTCTCCTGACCGTAAACGCGGCTTTATGGGCAGCTGGCTGGACTTTGGCTCCATCGCCGGGTTTGTGATGGGGGCCGGCGTGGTGGTTCTCATCTCCAGCGTGGTGGGGGAACAGAACTTTCTCGACTGGGGTTGGCGTATCCCGTTCTTCCTGGCGCTGCCGTTAGGCATCATCGGTCTCTATCTGCGCCATGCGCTGGAAGAGACCCCGGCGTTCCAGCAGCATGTGGACACCATGGAGCAGGGCGACCGTGAAGGACTGCAGGACGGGCCGAAGGTCTCTTTTAAAGAGATTGCCACCAAGCACTGGCGTAGCCTGCTGACCTGTATTGGTCTGGTGATTTCCACCAACGTGACCTATTACATGCTGCTGACCTATATGCCGAGCTACCTGTCGCATAACCTGCACTACTCGGAAGATCATGGGGTGCTGATCATCATCGCCATCATGGTCGGGATGCTGTTTGTGCAGCCGGTTATCGGTATGCTCAGCGACCGCTTTGGCCGTCGTCCGTTCATCCTGATTGGTAGCGTGGCGCTGTTTGCCCTGGCGATCCCGGCCTTCATTATGATTAACAGCAACGTGATTGGCCTGATTTTCGCTGGTCTGCTGCTGCTGGCGGTCGTGCTGAACTGCTTTATCGGGGTGATGGCCTCCTCGTTGCCGGCGATGTTCCCGACGCACATCCGCTTCAGCGCCCTGGCCAGCGCCTTTAACATCTCGGTGCTGGTTGCTGGTCTGACGCCAACCCTGGCAGCGTGGCTGGTGGAAACCACTCAGAACCTGATGATGCCGGCGTACTACCTGATGGTCATCGCGGTGGTGGGGATGGCGACGGGTCTGTCGATGAAAGAGACGGCTAACCGCCCGCTGAAAGGGGCGACCCCGGCGGCGTCGGATATCCAGGAAGCGAAAGAAATCCTTGGCGAGCACTACGATAACATCGAACAAAAAATCGAAGATATCGATCAGGAGATCGCCGATCTGCAGGCAAAACGGTCGCGTCTGGTGCAGCAGCATCCGCGTATCAACGACTAACCGTTTTCACTGTTAATCATGCCGCCTGGGGAGACCCCGGCGGCATTTTTTATGCCTCCGGCAAGGCCAGCCCGTGACGTCGCTGCTGGCTAAGTTTACGGTACTGCTGCGGCGGCATGCCCACGTAGCGGGTAAAGGTGCTGTAGAAGCGGCTGCTGGAGCGGAACCCGGCGGTAAGGGCAATATCCAGGATGGTCTTGTCGGTATCGCTCAGTAGCGCCCGCACATGATTGATACGCATGGCGGTAATATACTGCTTCATGGTCTGCTGCATCACCCGCTGAAAGACCCCCATCGCGTAGTTCGGGTTGAGCTTCACGTGCTCGGCAACGGCATTGACGGTCAGCGCCTGGTCGTAGTGGGCGGCGATAAACTCCAGCATCTGGCTGACATAAAACTGCGCGTGGCGCGAGACGCTGTTCTTGTGGGTGCGCGAGGTTTTGTTGACCAGAATCGGCTGCCAGCCGGAGAGGCTCAGCCGCTTGAGCATCAGGGCGATTTCATCGATCGCCAGCTGGCGAATCTGTTCATTGTCGTGGTTCAGCTCCTGCTGCCAGCGGCGCACTTCAAAGGCGCTTAACTGCTGCGCGGCGAGGGACTTAATTACCATTCCATGGGTGACGTGGTTGATAAGCTCCCGGTCCAACGGCCACGACAGAAACAGATGCATCGGCAGGTTGAATATCGCCATCTGCTGGCAATCGCCGGGGCGGGTCAGCTGATGCGGCGTACAGGCCCAGAACAGGGTGATATAGCCTTTCTCAATGCGCACCACTTCGTTATTAATCAAATACTCTACATCGCCGTCGAACGGCACGTTGACCTCCACCTGGCCGTGCCAGTGGCTGGTGGGCATGGCGTGCGGCGGGCGCAGTTCGATATCCATACGCTGATACTCGGAGTAGAGCGCCAGCGGGCTGCGGCTCTGCTTTTCGTCGCTGCTGCACATAAAGGGATCGGGGGGCAGGGAAGTAAAGCGGTGTTCCATGATTAACCTATTCCTGGATTGTCAGAGTGGCTGCATTTTTCGCCAGAACTGACTACAGCTTAGCGGAATAACCGGCCCGTTTTCTCTCCTTTTAAGTCGATCTATTGCCAAAAACTCAGATTTTGTGGCGCTTAATGGCCGATCTGAGTTTCCGGGAATGCTCCGGCGGGAACAGGGCAGCGTAACGCTGAACGACGTGCCACTCTGCAAGTGTTCAATGACCTGATGGAGAGTGCGTGATGACCGCCCCAAAAATTACTTTTATCGGCGCCGGTTCGACGGTGTTCGTCAAAAATATTCTCGGTGATGTTTTCCAGCGCCCGGCGCTGAAATCGGCGCATATCGCGCTGATGGATATCGATGAAACCCGGCTGGAAGAGTCGCATATCGTGGTGCGCAAGCTGATGGATTCGGTGGGCGCGAACGGCGAAATCAGCTGCCATCGCGATCGTAAAACCGCCCTGCAGGGTGCCGATTTCGTTGTGGTCGCTTTCCAGATTGGCGGCTATGAGCCCTGTACGGTCACCGATTTTACCGTCTGCAAGCGCCACGGCCTGGAGCAGACCATTGCCGATACGCTGGGGCCGGGAGGCATTATGCGCGCGCTGCGCACCATCCCGCACCTGTGGGCTATCTGCGACGATATGACCGAGGTCTGCCCGGACGCCACCCTGCTTAACTACGTCAACCCGATGGCGATGAATACCTGGGCCATGTACGCCCGCTACCCGCATATCAAGCAGGTTGGCCTCTGCCATTCGGTACAGGGGACGGCGGAAGAGCTGGCGCGCGACCTCGATCTCGATCCGGCGGATTTACGCTACCGCTGCGCGGGAATCAACCATATGGCGTTCTATCTGTCGCTGGAGAAAAAGCTCGCGGATGGCAGCTACGGCAGTCTCTATCCCGACCTGCTGCAGGCCTACGCCGAGGGCCGGGCGCCGAAGCCTAACCTGCACGGCAACCCGCGTTGCGAAAACATCGTCCGCTACGAAATGTTCAAAAAGCTGGGCTACTTTGTCACCGAATCGTCGGAGCATTTCGCGGAATATACGCCATGGTTTATCAAGCCGGGCCGCGATGACCTTATTGCTCGCTATAAAGTGCCGCTGGATGAATACCCGAAACGCTGCGTCGAGCAACTGGCCAACTGGCATCAGGAGCTGGAGAGCTATCAGCGCGGCGAGCGCATCGAGGTGAAACCATCCCGCGAGTATGCCAGCACCATCATGAACGCCATCTGGACCGGCGAGCCAAGCGTGGTGTACGGCAATGTGCGCAACGATGATCTCATCGACAACCTGCCGCAGGGTTGCTGCGTGGAAGTGGCTTGCCTGGTGGACGCCAACGGTATTCAGCCGACGAAAGTGGGCGAGCTGCCGGCGCATCTGGCGGCGCTGATGCAGACCAATATCAACGTGCAGACGCTGCTGACGCAGGCGATCCTCACTGAAAATCGCGATTACGTCTATTACGCCACGATGATGGATCCGCACACCGCCGCGGTGCTGGGGATCGAAGAGATCTACGCGCTGGTGGACGATCTGATCGCCAGCCACGGCGACTGGCTGCCGGCCTGGCTGCACCGTTAATCCTCTCATGCCGCCGGGGGCAACGAACCCGGCGGTGCCTGTCACGCTCTATCAAACGCTGAAGGAGGCGCTGGCGACAGCGACCTGGACCCTATGAGTATTTCAATGACAACAAAGCTCAGCTACGGATTTGGTGCCTTTGGTAAAGATTTCGCTATCGGTATCGTCTACATGTATCTGATGTATTACTACACCGATATTGTTGGCCTGTCGGTTGGGGTGGTTGGCACCTTGTTCCTGGTGGCAAGGATCCTCGATGCGATAGCCGATCCGATCATGGGATGGATCGTCAACTGTACGCGATCGCGATGGGGGAAGTTTAAACCGTGGATCCTGATCGGCACGATAACCAACTCGGTGGTGCTGTATATGCTGTTCAGCGCCCATCACTTCAGCGGCGGGGCCCTACTGGCGTGGGTGTGGCTAACCTACCTGCTGTGGGGCTTCACCTACACCATCATGGATGTGCCGTTTTGGTCGCTGGTGCCGACCATTACCCTCGATAAACGTGAACGTGAACAACTGGTGCCTTACCCGCGCTTTTTCGCCAGCCTTGCTGGGTTTGTGACGGCCGGCGTCACGCTGCCGTTTGTCAGCGCCGTGGGCGGCGCCGACCGCGGTTTCGGTTTCCAGATGTTTACCCTGGTGCTGATTGCCTTCTTTGTGATTTCCACCCTGGTCACCCTGCGTAACGTGCATGAGGTTTACTCCTCGGATAGCGGCGTGAGCGAGGATTCCAGCCATCTTTCACTGCGCCAGATGGTGGCGCTCATCTATAAAAACGATCAGCTGGCCTGCCTGTTAGGCATGGCGCTGGCCTATAACACGGCGGCGAACATTATCGCTGGCTTTGCCATTTACTACTTTACCTACGTGATTGGCAGCGCGGAGATGTTCCCGTATTACATGTCCTACGCGGGGGCGGCGAATTTGCTGACGCTGATCCTGTTCCCACGACTGGTGAAAGGGCTGTCGCGGCGCATTCTGTGGGCGGGTGCTTCGATCATGCCCGTGCTGGGCTGCGGCGTGCTGTTGCTGATGGCGCTGAGCGGCGTTTACAACATCGCGCTGATTTCGCTGGCCGGGGTGCTGTTGAATATCGGCACCGCGCTGTTCTGGGTGCTGCAGGTTATTATGGTGGCCGATACCGTCGACTACGGCGAATATACGATGAATATCCGCTGCGAAAGCATCGCCTACTCGGTACAGACGCTGGTGGTGAAAGCGGGCTCGGCGTTTGCGGCCTGGTTTATTGCCATCGTGCTCGGTATCATCGGCTACGTGCCGAATGTTGTGCAGTCATCTCACACGCTGCTGGGGATGCAGGCGATTATGATTGCGCTGCCGACGCTCTTTTTCGCCCTGACGCTGTTTCTCTATTTCCGTTATTACAAACTGAATGGCGATATGTTGCGCCGTATTCAGATTCACCTGCTGGATAAATATCGCCGGGTACCGGAAAATGTCGCTGAGCCGGAACGGCCGATTGTGGTACCCAACCAGGTGTAAAAAGCGTGCGAAAACCGCTGAGGAAAGAGGGGAGGGATGCTCTCTTTTTGTAAAAGAACAGTGTCTGAAACAGACAGAAAGAGAGAAACTTTATTTCTCTATTTTGTCTCATTTATTTCTCTTTCAGGGCGCATTGAATTGTTTTCTTCTCCATTTGTTCTCAAATAAAACTCGGAATTGTCTCTTTTTCGTGCTCTTGCGCGGCTTTTTAACTCTTGCTACTCTTTTTGGGTCTTACATTTTTCTCTTATTTGTCTCAGTGATGGAGCAATGCGATGCGCATTTTTATCGATGATGGTTCAACCAATATCAAAATGCTGTGGGAGCAAGATGGCGAAACTTTCACCCATATCAGCCCCAACAGTTTCAAACGCGGCTGGTCTGCCACCTTCGGTTCCGGGAAGCCCTTTAACTACACCGTGGATGATGAAAAGTACTCTTTCGACCTGATCACCCCCGATGCGCTCCCCACCAATAACATTGACTGGCAATATAGCCCGTTGAACTCCATCGCTGTCCATCACGCGCTGCTGACCAGCGGTCTTGAGCCGCAGGATGTCGAGATTGTGGTCACCCTGCCGCTGACCGAATTTTACGACGAAGATGCGCAATATCGCCTCGACAATATTGAGCGCAAGAAAAAGAGCCTGCTGCGCGACGTTAAACTGAACAAAGGCGTGGTGTTCAATATCACGAAAGTTACCGTGCGTCCGGAATCCATTCCGGCGGGGATCAGCCTGTGCGATGAACTGAAACCGTCGCATTCGGTGCTGATTATCGACCTTGGCGGCACCACGCTGGATATTTCAATGGTCGCCGGGCAGATGACCTCGGTTTCGCGCATTTACGGCGATCCGAAGCTGGGTGTATCGCTGGTGACCGATGCCGTTAAGCTGGCGCTGGCCCGGGCGAATACCGACACTTCCAGCTATAACGTTGACCAGATAATCATCAACCGCCACGACGAAGAATACCTGACCGACAACATCAACGATCCGGATGCGGTTTCTGAGGTGAAGAAGGTGATCAATAACAGCATTGAACGTCTGACCACCCGCGTCCTGACGGCGATTGATAGCTTTAAAGGCTATTCGCACGCCATCGTGATTGGCGGCGGCGCGCCGCTGGTGGCCGATGCGATTCGTGAACGTATGGGGCTGCGCGAGGACCGTTTCGTGGTGGCTGAAGAGCCGCAGTTTGCCCTGGTGCGTGGTCTGAAAATTATTGGTTAAGGAGCGTCTATGACTCTGGATCGCAGAAAAGTGCTGATTTACCTGCGCCCGGATATCAGCGCCAGCGAGCGCTTCGCGGACGCAAAAATTGAGGCCCATCACCGTGGCGACCGCGGCGATATGTCGCGTACGGCGCTGCTGGCGGGGCTGGCGTTAGGGGAAGTTGATAGCCGCTTGCCGTCGATGCTGGCGGCGCTGCTGGCGGAAGATACTAAACCGGAAACGCTGCGTAAGATGCTGGCTTCGTTCCTTGAGATCCAGCCGGCCTCTTCCGCCCCGGCAGCTGCGCCAGCGGCCGCGCCGGTTAAAGCGCCGGAGCCGCCAGCCCCGGTGAGCGAGAGCGTCTCCGCGCGTAATCTCGCCGGTTCGTTACCGGATTAAGCGCTATTCCCGGTTTGCGCTATCCGGGAAACTCCCCGGCTTGCGCTGCGCTTAGCCGGGCTACTGTTTGCACTGTCCGGTAGCCCCGGGTAAGGCGGAACGCCGCGACCCGGGAAATTCCCCGGCTTGCGCTGTGCTTAGCCGGGCTACTGTTTGCACCGTCCGGTAGCCCGGGTAAGGCGGAACGCCGCGACCCGGGGAACTCCCCGGCTTTCGGCTGCGCTTAGCCGGGCTACTGTTTGCACTGTCCGGTAGCCCGGGTAAGGCGGAACGCCGCGACCCGGGAAACTCCCCGGCTTGCGCTGCGCTT
The DNA here is from genome assembly GCF_002837615.1 of Klebsiella sp. X1-16S-Nf21. Taxonomy (NCBI): domain Bacteria; kingdom Pseudomonadati; phylum Pseudomonadota; class Gammaproteobacteria; order Enterobacterales; family Enterobacteriaceae; genus Klebsiella; species Klebsiella sp. X1-16S-Nf21. Next base: position 18,993 of record NZ_PJDK01000071.1, on the reverse strand, counting down.
AGCCGGGCTACTGTTTGCACCGTCCGGTAGCCCGGGTAAGGCGGAACGCCGCGACCCGGGGAACTCCCCGGCTTGCGCTGTGCTTAGTTTGTAGGCCGGATAAGGCGTAGCCGCCATCCGGCACGAAGGCGGAACGCTGCCACCCGGGATGTCGCCCTATCCGTGGGCGAGGAAGCGGGCCAGGCGCTGCTGCAGCAGGCGATTTTCGCGAGTCAGCCGCGCGTTTTCATCCAGCAGGGTCAGCGCCACCGCGATCCCCGGCCAGTCCAGCTCCAGCTCGTTACGCAGGCGCACCGCGCGATGGACAATCGTCACCGCGCTGTCGTCGAATAGCCAGGTTTCCGCCTGCGGCTGGTGCGGTTCAATCATCCCCAAGCCGACGATCTCCGTCAGCTCCTCTTCCGATACCCCGGTACGCAGGCACAATTCGGTAATGGTAAACGTCACTGTTACTGTAGCCATCAGGCTTTCCCCCATGTCTTACGCGGATCGAAGCTGGCTTCGGCGGCGGCCAATTGTTGCCAGAGCTCACGCGCTTTTTCATCTGGTTTTGGCGGCATGACAATTTTGATGACGGCGAACAAATCGCCAGTGTGGGTTTTGCTCACCAGCCCTTTGCCCTTGATACGCAGTCGCTGCCCTGCCTGACTGCCCGGCGGCACCGTCAGCAGAATGCTCTCTTTCAGGGTGGGCACCGTGACTTTCGCGCCCAGCGCGGCCTCCCATGGCGCCAGCGGCAGGACGATCTCCAGGTTATGGCCGACAATATCGAACAGCGGATGCGGGGCGATGTGGATAACCAGCCACAGATCGCCGTTCGGGCCGCCGTTTTCGCCCGGCGTTCCCTGGCCTTTCAGACGGATACGCTGACCATCGACTACCCCGGCGGGGATCTTCACATTCAGCATTTTCGGCGTTTCACTTTCGATCATGCCAAACACGTTGTACACCGGCAGGTTATAGCTGATGGTGCGGGTCTGCTCGGCCAGCGTCTCTTCAAGGAACACCGCCACTTCGATCTCCAGATCGTGGCCGCGTGCGGCATGCTGACGCCGACGCTGATGCGCCTGCTGGCCAAACATGGAGGAGAATATGTCGTCGAAATCTTGCTGGCTGTAGCTCTGCTCGTGTGTCTGCTGCTGGCGACCGAAGCCGGGATCGTTGCGATGCTGCCAGAGCTGATCGTATTCGGCGCGCCGCTGCTCATCTTTCAGGACTTCCCAGGCTTCGGCGAGATCCTTGAATTTGGCTTCGGCATCGCTTTCTTTACTGACGTCGGGGTGATATTTGCGCGCCAGGCGGCGGTAGGCGGTCTTGATAGTTTTCAGATCGTCGGTTGGTTGCACCCCGAGAATGGCATAATAATCCTTCAATTCCATGATTTTATCTCATCTATGCTCAGTGCGGTGGTTACATATTCCCTGGAACAGGCGTCAGTATAAAGCGTAGGGCAAATGCGCCCTGAAGGGGAAGAAAAGTGGCGGAAACTTGACGCCGTCGGGGTCGGCGGCGTCGTGGGCGAGGTTAGTCTTTCGCCTGCGGCCGTGGGCGGCGGCGCCATCCTTCAAACAGCACCAGCAGCGCGCCGACGGCGCCAGCCACGCGCGCGGTGCCGTCCCCGGCGGCGGGAAACAGTTGCTGAATGGTGGGATCGCTGACCAGCATTGAGCCGGCAATCCAGCCGATGAGCATTCCGCCCAACAGCACCACGGCGGGAAAGCGGGTGAGCAGGACCAGGACCAGTTTACTGCCCGCGACGATAATCGGAATGCTGATCGCCACGCCGAGGGCGACCAGCGCAATGTGCCCTTTCCCCGCCGCAGCGACCGCCAACACATTATCCAGCGACATGATCACATCGGCGACGGTGATGGTGATCGCGGTGCGCCACAGGCTCGCGGAGCTGCCGACCTCGCTCTCTTCTTCCTCATTACTCACCAGCTTCATACCAATCCACAGCAGGAGCAACGCGCCGACTATTTTCAGCCACGGCAGCGACAGGAGATACAGGGCGAGCGCCAGCAGCAGCACGCGCGCCAGGATCGCCCCCACGGTACCGATGATGATCGCTTTGGTGCGCTTTTGTGGCGGCAGTTTGCGGCAAGCCATGGCTATCACCACGGCGTTATCGCCGCCCAGCAGTAAATCGATGGCGACAATCTGCAGCATAATCACCGCCATGTCCCATTGTTGGAGTAACGCATTCATTTCGAGAGAAACCACCTGAAAAAAGAGCAAGAAAAACCGCTGCGCAGGGTACTCCGCCTGGGGCGCATTGACCACTGACGCAGACCCACGCCGTCGCGCGGGAAAAGCGTGCCTGAAAAATAAAGTTACGAATCAACGCGCCGTTGGGCAAGGCTTCGGCGAAAAAGGGTGATATTTTGTCACCCAGGCTCACCTGCCGTTCACTTATCGCAAGGATCCCCACTATGTCTGGCCACAAGAAATACCTCTCTGTCGCCCTGCTGAGCGCTGTCTTACTGCCGGCGATGGCCTCTGCCGCTGACGCGCCGGCGACTTTCACCCCGGAACAGGAGGCGAAAATCGGCAAAATCGCCGCCGACTACCTGGTCGCCCACCCGGAAGTCCTCCTGCAGGCGAGCCAGAAATTGCAGCAAATACAGGCTGAACAGCAGGCCAGCGCGGCCACTCAGGCAGTGCTGAAAAACGCGGCTGTATTGACCCAGGATAAAAATACCCCGACCTACGGCCCGGCCAACGGCAAAGTCACGGTGATCGAATTCTTCGACTACCAGTGCGTGTACTGCAGCCGTCTGGCGCCGGTGATGGAGCAGGTGATTAAAGCGCACCCGCAGACCCGCTTCGCCTTTAAAGAGTGGCCGATTTTCGGCGGCCGCTGGGAAAGCTCGCTGGAGGCGGCAAAAACCGGCCTGCAGATCTATCAGCAGAAAGGGGCGGATGCCTATCTGGCCTACCATAACGGGATTTACGCTACCGGCCATAACGAAGGTAAGCTGACGACGGCGGATATCCAGCAGCAGGCGAAGAAAGCCGGCTTTGATGCGAAGAAGGCCACCGACGTCGAACCGGTGCTGCAGAGCATTAACGATCTGGCGCAGGAGATTGGTCTGAGCGGTACGCCGGGCGTGATCGTGATGCCGACCACCGGCGCCACGGAAGCCAGCATCACCGTCTTCCCGGGGCTGGCGGATCAGGCTTCGCTGGAAGCCGCCATCAAAAAAGCCGGCGGCTGATCCCCGGCGTCGTAACCCATACAGGCCGCCGACGGCGGCCTTGCTCTCATGCGCGCTCGCTCTCTTCCTGCGGCGGCGGTAACGCGTGGCTTTTTAAATCAATAATCTGCCCGATTTGATCGTGGTAAACGGTGAGCAAATTATAGCGGCTCATCTCCGAGATAATTTGCGGCGCAACGTTAAAGCTGCTCGCCAGCTCATCATGTCGCAGGGTGAGCACCGCGGTATGATGCCGGGTGCGAGCGCGGCGCCGGTTGTAATGATACCAGAGGATCAACAGCCAGCCGTTCAGTGCGGCAATCAGCAGATACACCAGCGCCGTATTCAGTGAAGCCATCAGCGACTCCCAGCGCGGAGAGGGCGGCGCGATGAACTGCATCAGCAAATTGGCGTACAGAAAGAACAGAAAACCGAGCCAGGCCAGCAGCGTTAAACCGGCGTCGACCAGCCGGGGCAGCACACGGTGTTCGGTTAAGATGAGCGTATTTTCATTCATCACAGGCTTCCTTTTCCCCGGTCCGGACTCACCCAGCGCGCGCGGGAACGTTGACGTTTCACCATCACTTTCGGAAAAGCGACCAGCGTGGTCAGCAGGCCGATCATCCAGTAGACCATCGGGAACCAGATCACCCAGAACAGTGATTTGGCGACCTTTTTCTCGTAGCGTCGCTCGATATACAGACTGGCGACGAACTGCAGCAGGCACATCACGCCAAGCAGCATGCCGGTGAACTCCGGCGGAAACAGGCTGTGCACCGCCAGATTGTCAGGCAGCGGCATCAGGCGGCTGAGGATAAACAGCAGAATGGTAACCGCGTAGGCAAAGGCCCACAGCGTGGAGCAGGCATACTCCAGAAACAGCGGCCACATCCGATGATGCTCCCAGTGAAACAGGCGACGGAGGTTGACCAGAAAAACCTCCGCGCCGCCCTGCGCCCAGCGCAGACGCTGCTTCCATAACCCTTTGAGGGTCTCCGGCATCAGGATCCAGCACAGCGCCCGCGGCTCGAAAAAGATGTCCCAGTGGCGGAGCTGAAGCTTCCAGCTGATATCAATATCTTCGGTGATCATATCCGGGCTCCAGTAGCCGACGTCCGCCAGCGCCTGGCGCCGGAAGGCGGCAATCACACCGGAGACGGTAAAGACCCGGCCATAGATCCGCTGCGTCCGCTTGATAAGCCCAATGATCGACGAGAACTCACCCACCTGAATGCGGCCGATCAGCGTGGATCGGGTGCGGATCCGCGGATTGCCGGTGACCGCCCCGACGTGCGGATAGTGGATCAACGGCGCGACCAGCCAGGCCGCGGTATCCCGGTCCAGCAGGGCGTCGCCATCGATGCAGACCAGCAGATCGCCGCGGGCGGCGGCGGCGCCTGCTTTGAGCGCTACCGCTTTTCCCTGATTGGCGGCAAGGTGGATCACCCGCAGCCTCGGCTCCTCCTGCGCCAGCTGCTGGAGCACCTGGGCGGTGTTGTCCGAAGAGCCGTCGTTAATGGCGATCACTTCGAGATTGGCGTAACGCTGGGCCAGCGCCGCGCTGATGGTTTCCCGAGCGTTTTTCTCCTCGTTAAAACAAGGGATCAGGATCGAAATCAGCGGATTGCCCGGCAGCGTCGGCGGCGGGGTATCCTCCCCCCACGGCCAGTGGCGTTCCAGCTGAAACCAGAAATAAAGGCCCCCGGTGATCCACAGCACTGACATAAACAGCGGCCAGAAGAAGACAAAGTCGAGGATAAGCTCGCCGGTAAATACCGCTGCGACGCCTAACGGCAGCCCGAATACGAGGCATAAAATGCACAATGCGATAATGCGATCAGTCATGGTCAGGGTACCACCAGGAAGAAAATTGCGGCCTGATACGGGAGATATCAGGCTGGTTGTTAATAAAATCGTCAGGGTAGTAGCCGTAGTTTTTGACGCCGTTCAGCCGCAGCAAACGCATCCAGTCCGCCAGCTGCTGGTCGGGAATGGCGTTTTGCTGGCGTCGGTTCCAGTCTCGGGCCTGCAGTTCAAAGATGGTTTTCTTCAGCGCGCCCGGGTGGCTGGCGACGGCCTGGACCAGCCGCGTCAGCCAGGCCTGGCTGGCGTCAATCGGTACGGACTCCATCAGCGGCATCGCCATGGGGACCGTCCAGTCATAGGCGGCAAGGAAGTCATCCAGATTCTGCGCGAACCAGGCTTCGCTCTGCGGCTCCAGGATCGGCAGGGCGAAGAGATTACGCGCCGTTTTCACCTGCGGGCCGCGGATGGCCTGCACCGCCTGGCGTAGATCCAGAGTGAAGCGGGTCAGGGTTTGGCTTTTGAAACGCATCCATGCCTGGCGCTCTTGCGGACGTTGGGGCACCGGGCCGGCATCGTGCCCCAGACCCGTCTGCCGCCAGGCGGCGACCGCCTCCGGGCTCACGTCTTCAAAATCGGTCAGCACGGCGTCATCGTGAAACAGAATCCCGCTGAAGCTGGCGTGCCGGGCCAGATCTTCGTAGATGTCGGTGATCTGCTGGCGAACCCGGGGATCCCAGGGCGACAGGCGAACGTACGGCTGGCGGGCAAGTAACGCCTTCCCGGTTTGCGGATCCCAGCGCTGAACGCGCGGCAGATCGGACGAGAGATCGAAGGCCAGCACCGGCATCCAGGCATAGACCTTCACCCCGCCGCGGGTCTGCAACTGCCAGGAGACGAAGTTAAACAGGTCGGCGCGCATCGGCAGCCAGCGGTTGGGGAAATAGAGCGACTTGACCGTGCCGTCGCCCTGCGGGTCGGAAAAGGCCTGCAGAAAGACATGGCTGATTTTCATGTCATAGACGCGCTGCACCAGCTTATCGATATTTTTCGCCTGCTGGACGGGATTGGGGTCATAGACATAGTCCAGATCCACATGCATCACCCGAACAGGATCGGCTTCCTGAATCTGGGTTACGGCGTTGGCAAAGGCCTTGATCGACGGGTTACCGGCGATCAGCATGCGCGGAATATTGTCCAGATCTTTCACATTGCCCAGGCCGTCGTTCAGCGTAAACGCCAGCTGATACCCCTGCTGTTTGGCGATAGCCAGGGTGCTGCCGCTGGCGGCGCCATAGGGCCACACCCAGGCGCGCGGCGCTTTCCCGGCGACCTCGTGGATTTTCGCCGTCACTTTCTGCACGTCATCGGCCATGCGCCGGGTAAACTGCGCGTCGCTTTCATAGCGGCCGGTGGTTTTATCCCAGCCGCGGTTGGCGGCGGCGGGCTCGCGGCTGCCCTGCGGATTGGCCGGCAGACCGTAGTGCGAGGCCCACGTGTGCGCGCCGATCTCCACCAGCGGCGAGCGGCTGAGCTCGCGCACCATCTCCCAGGTAGCGAAGCGCTCGCGCGGCGTCATCAGGCCGCCAAAATTAACGGGCTGGCCAGCGGGAGTGTCCACCCAGCTGCCCACCGGCGCCCACAGCGCCGGAACATTCCAGGCTTTAAGTAGCGGCCAGACGCGGGTGTAAAAGCTGCTATAGCCATCGTCGAAGCTGAGAAGAAAAGCCCTGGCCGGCAGCGGCTTAACGCCATGGTGTGCATCGAGAATGTCCTGGACGCTCACCGCATGGTACCCGTGATGCAACAGCCAGGCGATCTGTTCGTTGAGCGCACTGGTGCGCACTGAAAGATAACGCTGGTCGGCGGCATCGTCTTCGACGTCATGGTAGGCCAGCACCAGAAAGCGATCCGCCGGCCAGGGTTGATTGGCCTCCGGTTGGGGGCGCTGCTGCGGGGCGAGGAAGGGGACTTCCTCAGCACGCACGCTGAAGATAAGGCACAGCCAGACGAGAAGCATCAGGCCGTTGCGCAGGGTCGTGTTCAGCATGGTCATCCTTAAAACCGTATATTTGCATCAAGAGTGATGGCGAGGTTGTTTTCGCGTTTACCGTCGTAGGGGCGTTTGTCCCAGTTCAGCATCACCCCGGTGTCGACGACGTTGTTCCAGCGCAGGCGCTGCCCATAACCCAGCACCGTGATCGCCCCGGCGGCGTGATTTTTTTGCCAGTAGCTGCCGCCGCCGGCGAGCAGCTGCTGGCTCCAGACGGTGTCATAGCGCTGGTAAAGCGTGTGATCGACGGCCAGCGCCGCGGTGGCGGCGAGGTCCCGTGCCGGACTGTAGTAGGCGGTGTCGGTGCGGCTATTGGCGCTGGCCGACAGACCGGGCTGCAGATCCAGCGTTAACCACGGCGTCTGCCAGAGGCGCTCTTTACCGGAGAGGGTGTACTCCTGGCGGCGGTTGCGATCGGTAAACCGGCTGGCGGCCATGCTGACGCGGTATTCCCGGCGTTCGTTTTGATACCAGCGCAGCCAGCCTTCGCCGCGGTTGGCGCTGACGCCGTTGCGTAACGCGCGCAGCGGAGTCTGCTGCGAAATCCGCTCCAGTTCGCCGCCCAGCTGCCAGCGATCGCTGACGTCGTGGGCGGCGGAAAGGCGGACGCCGGGCTTGTTCTCGCCGTGAAAATTGACGCTGGAGAGTTCAAGCTCGCCCCAGTAGTCGCGCGGGCGCCATTCAACGCCGGCGAACAGCTGGCGACGGCTGCCTTTCCCCTCTTCAAAATTGCCTTCAGCGAAGCGGTGCCCGCCGAACAACCGCCAGCTGTCGGCTAGCGGCGGGCTGTAGATCGCCGTCTCAAAACTGAGGTCGTGGGTGCCGCTCACCGGGTTGTCGGAGTGCAGCCCTTTGCCAACGCTCAGGCGAAGTTCGGAAAGATGATGGACCTCGCGCGCTCTGGCCAGGCGCTGGGTATTCAGATCCCGTGGCGAGCGGGCGACGATGTCGTCAGTCAGCAGATCCATTTGCCGCCACTCCTGCAGATCGAGGGCGACCCAGGCCTGCTGGCGCTCCAGCTGCAGGCTGGCGGGTTCCAGAGATTCCGCTGCTTTTAGCTGGCTTTCGGCGGCTCGCGGTAGCCCTCTGTCCTGCAGAAGGGTGGCATAATCTATCTGCAGGCCCTGATTGCCGGGGGCCGTTGCCGCCAGGCGCTGCATCCGGGCTTCGGCCTGCGGCAGGGCGTTGGTGGCCGCTAAATAGTGCACGTTAAGCGACTGTGCGGTGAGCCAGTCGTCATTCGGCTGCGGCGTCGGCGAACCGTAGAGACGACGGATGTAGGGTGCATTCCGGGTGAGGCGGGCGACATACTGTTGCGCCGCCGGATACTGACCGGTGTCCAGCAGGGCGTAGAAAAGCTCGTGTTCCTCATTCTGTTGGCTTGTCAGCCACGAGGGATGCTGGTGAATAAGCGTCAGCGCAGGCTCAATTTGCTTAAGGGCGATATAAGAGGAGATGACCCAGCCGATGGCCCAGTCGGGAACGGTCTGCTGCTGCGCGATGAGATTTTGGTATTCACGGATGACCTGCGCGTAATCTGCATTGGCGTACAGCGCACCCAGACGATCAATGCGCGCCCGGATGATGTCGGGCGCAGCCTGTGGGTCGGGGTGCCAGGCGGCAATCATCGCGTCATACTGCGTGAGCGCCGTGCGGGCCAGCGCGTAACGCGCGTTTTCTTCGCGGGAAGGGGTATCGGCAAGGCGCACCAGTTCGGCGGCGGCGTTCAACTGCAGATTGCGCTTTTCCGCAGGCGTCAGTTCGACGCTATTCGCCAGGCCGAGAGCAGGGGAATCGATCCGGTTGCGGGTCAGGGTCGCCATCAGGCTGGCCAGCGCGGCTTTGTTTTGCGGTTCGCGATCGAGGATCTGCGTGTCAACCAACAGCTGGTCCCAGCTTTTGCCAAGCCGCATGTAGACATAAGAGAGCGTCTGCAGGTGCGCAACGCTCGCCTGCTCCGTCACCAGGCGACGCGCTTCGCTGAGCGCCTCGCCGTCCTTGCGGGCATCGGCCAGCGTTTTGATATAGCCGATACGATAATCGTCACTGTCAGGGGCCTGGCTGAGAGCCTGCTGCCAGAGAGTGAGCGAGGCTTGCCACTGTTTCTGGTTACGCAGGGCCTGTGCCGCCGCGGCAGTACCGCGTGCGGGAAGCGGCATATAGACCTGGTAGCGTCGCCAGACTTTCACCACTTCATCGTCCTGGCCGGCCCAGAGAGCTACCTGCAGCCAGTCCGCCACCTGAGAAGGGGTTAAGGCATGCCGCAGCTGGTACTGCTGAAGATAAGAGAGAAAGGGGGCGTACTGGCCTTGACGCGCTTGCAGGATCTGCTGGTCATAGAGCGAATCTGCTCCCTGAACCAGCGCCGGGAAGAGCAAAAGCAAGCCGATTGACAGCGAGAGTTTCGTGTTGCGATTAAACAATAACGTATTTGAATAAGGTGATCTTTCCATTTCTATTTGCCATATGTTCATCAAGAATCCATTGCACAACACGACCGTCCTTTGACGGTGAGTTAAAGGATGAGGATGGTCCCATTTAGCTGACTGGCACTGCAGGTGAATGACTTATTGCAAAGTAATAAACATATCTCCTGTTGATAATTGAATGGATAATTTATACCCGATACGGCAGCGGATAAATATGGATAAATGATGAGCTGCGTTTTAAGATAATTCTGTAAAATCGACTTAATTTGAACGGCGTTGTTGAAGTTGATTTCTTTAACTTACTGAAATAAATAAAAAAGAAAGAGGGTTGGAATTTTGTTTCAAAATTGATGTGCTGCTTATATTGTGAAGAGGTTGGTGGTTTTCACTGGATATTTAAGATGATTTCTGACAAAAATTCTCAATGCCAAAAAATGCATCTTTTCTGTGGATTTTTTTTATTTATAATTAATCCGTTTATTTTCCATCAGAACGCAAGGAGGGTTTTCACAGCCAGAGTCAGATGCCGCGCTACTGATAAATCACAGGTCTCGTTATTTTTACCGCCATGCGAAGCGTCCAAAGGGGGAAGGAAAACGTCTGGTTGACGAGAATTTGTTGATTAAATGTTAAAGGGACGATTTGTGGCAACTTCAATGATATTGGTTACTCAGGATTACTATCTTTTTCAAGGGGTTAAGAATTTCTTTCCTGATATCATTCAGTTAGATTCTAGCGGAAAAACGATTTTAGATAATGAGGTTGATGAGGTCTCTCTGCTGGTTGATAGCCGTTCGCCGCTTTGTCATTACGATTACCTGGTGATGGAGGCGGCACAATCCAGAAAGCGAATATGTTGTATCGTCCTCGATATGCGCCATCGGGAAGAGCATTTACTGAGTCTGAAATCGTTTTTAAACATGTCATTATCACCCGCCGATATGGCGACATTATTTGGGCTTTTTCTGGAGATGAAGAGCAAGCGGCTGACCAAAGAGTGGTTTGACGATCTGCGCTTAAGTTTGTCTGAACAGTTAATGCTACGTTTGCTTGGGGCGGGTATGACCATGGAGGAGGTGGCGGTGAATCTGAATACCTCGGTAAAAAGCCTTTACCGGAAGCGCACTGCGCTTTATGAGCGACTGGGGTTAGATAATTTTAATGAAGCCTGCTTATTTATCTTCAGAAATAAACTGCTGGAGCACTCCGTTAGGTCGCCATGAGGCTTGGTTGTACAGGGAGTGGATGACATCGCAAGGTATTTGATAACGGAAATATAATAAATTAAATAGCTATTGATAGGTACAACCGTCGATACCGTCCGGTATCCATGGCGGCGTTCGACATATAATTCCGGAGCTCTTTGGAAGTAATTACCGCGTATGCGGTTTGCTATGCACAGCGATTATTATAATGAATATATTCCTTGCGCTGCACAGGAATAGTTTTGTCATAAATTAACTCTACTATGGTATTCCGGCCCAGGTGTCGGAATACCATGGGATATCGTGAAAGCATCAGAGGAGCGAGGTGGATGAGAATAAGGGACAGTATTGCTGAACGGTTAGAGGCGAGTGGGCTCTACCGTCGGGCGGCATCCAGATGGATTGAGGTGATGCAGCGCTGCCTGAACGATGATGACAGAGAGTGGATCCGTCACCATCGTAATCAGTGTCTGAAAAAGGCGCAACGTCCGCCAGCGCCGAAAGAGGAGTTTGCCGACCTCCACCAGGCGGCCAAAGAGACACAATATCGCATGGGTATCGCGAAGCCCTATGGCGAAGCGTTCAGGCTGCCCGGCAAAGGGAAAACGGCCGCCGAGTAATCCCTTTCTTCATGGCGTTTGCCTGACGTCTTCGTCTTATCCGGCCTGCGTTTGCGCAGGCGTTTCCTCATCCCCCAGGCCCGTGCAAGCGCAGCGCCGCCGGGTGATATACATCAGAGGCCGTACCCGCGGTTGTGCCGGATGGCGGCATAAATGCCTTATCCGGCCAACGAGTCCTTTCGCAGGCTCAAACAGCGTAGGCACGCGCAAGCACAGCGCCACCGGGCGATACACATCAGACGCCGTACCCGCGGTTGTGCCGGATGGCGGCATAAATGCCTTATCCGGCCTACGAGTCCTTTCGCAGGCTCAAACAGCGTAGGCACGCGCAAGCACAGCGCCACCGGGTAGGGGATCATAGAGTGGAGTTCGATGGAGAGTCCGGATGCAGAAAAGCAAAAACCCGCCTTTTGGGCGGGTTCTTTAAATAGTGGTGCCCGGACTCGGACTAACGCCGCAGGCGTTGAACAGCGCGCTTGTCGCGCTGGCCCCGAAGGGGTGAGCCGCTGTGCGGCGAATAATCGAACGCAGTTCGATGAAGAGTCCGGATGCAGAAAAGCAAAAACCCGCCTTTTGGGCGGGTTCTTTAAATAGTGGTGCCCGGACTCGGAATCGAACCAAGGACACGGGGATTTTCAATCCCCTGCTCTACCGACTGAGCTATCCGGGCAACGGGGCGCATTAAACCGTAATCCGCCCACCCCGTCAACCAAATTTCTTAAATTACTTATCGATTGCTTATCTTTGCGGCAATTCTGCGTTCAAAGGCGCGTTTTGGCTTAACTTCACTGCATGCCGTTATCACCCTCGCGGGTTTTCCAGCCGCTGGTAATGGCGATTACGTGGCGCAACCCGGAGATAATATAATCGCCAATGACCTCTTCATCCTCGCGCGGGGAGCTCAGCGTAATTTCCGCATCCACGCCGTGGCGATAGGCGCCATGGTGGCTAAAAATAGTGCCGATATAGCACTTCCCGTTCAGCCAGACCGGAATATAGGCCACTGTCTCATAGATATAGTTGATGGCGACGCCGCTGTAGTAGTTATCCGCCTCGTCGGCGGAGGTGCCCGGTGGGATGGGGCAGATCGGCGCATCGTTGTCGCTGACGGGTTTGTCTTTCAGCAGGCTGCCCTGCATGACCTCCAGCGAACGCAGCAGATCCACTTTATCGCTGTCGCTGAGGGGTGGGGTTAACGGCTGGTCTTTCTCCGGGGAGCGGATGCTGTTCAGCGTATAGCGATAGCGAACCGTCACCGCGGGCGTCTGGCTCGCAGTGCTGAACGGGCGCAGCAGGTAGAGATTATCTTCGCCAAACTGGCCGTTGTACCACAGGGCATACACCTGACCGTTGATTTTGACCCAGTGGTTCCATTGGTTAGCCCCGCGGCCATTGATAGAAAAGAGGGCGCCGGGCACCCCGGCATCGAAATCATCGCCGTTATCACTGTCGCTGCCGTCGACGGCGGCAAAGTCATTATCGCCGCGCCGGAGCACCCCGGTGTAGCTGAAGAGCCCGGTGCCGCCCACGTAGCTGTCGATGATCAGATCGCGTTTGCCGTCACCGTCGAGATCGATCAGGGTAAAGCTGACTTTACCGTTTTCTGAATCTGCGCTGATCGAGGAGCGCAGAAACGCCTGCCACTCGTCATCGCTGATATCCGGGGAAGGTTTGCTGGTCGAAACCAGGGTGTCATCGGCGTAGGTGAGCGTGAAGTCGGTAATATGGCCGGTTAACGGAAACTGCTCGGCGACCTTATTCAGCGACAATTCTGGATCGCTTTTTTGCGCTTTCAGCACTGCGTTATACAGCGTGCGCAGGGCGAGGTTATCCGCCTCTTTCTGCTGCCTGGGGATCACCTGGCTGACAAAGGTCGGCAGCATCCAGGTGCCGCCGGGGGTGATTTCCCGACACATACCGGTGCTGTACTTCAGGCTGGGGGTAAAGGTTTTACCGTCCCAGACGCGGGTTTCGCCGGTTAGGCAGTCGGCAATGCCCCGTTCTTTGTGCAAAAAGACGATAGTGCCGTTGGCGTAGCTCGAGGCCTCGGTGGTCAGCAACCGTGGCTTGTTCAGCTGGGCGTTATCGACCAGCCACAGCGCATAGCCGTCGTTATAGGGCGCTCGCCAGCAGAGCGCCTGCACCAGAGAATGGGTTTTATCCAGCGCGGTCAGCGTGATCTGGCGCTCTGCCGCCGGGATGGCCGGGTTCTGCCAGTCGTCACAGCGCTGGTTCAGCAGCGGCGTCAGGGAGGGCAGCAGCTTCTGGCGCTGAAGTATGCTCAGCGCCACCGGCTGCGCGTTATGGATCACCGGGGCGGCGATAATCTCCGGGGCGGCAGTGGCTGGCAAAATGGCATCGTCGCCGGCATCGCCTTTATCCAGCAGCGCGTCGGCGGTGCCGGTGCGTCGCTGAAACGCATCCATTTTACCCAGTACCTCGCGGCTGCCGGCGCTGGAAAGCGGCAGGTGCTGGCCGTTAAGGGTGAATTCGATTTTGCGCTGATTCGCCAGGGCCTGTAGCAGGGCGGCAGTCTGATCGCTGTCCAGACGGAAGTGGCTGTCGTCCTGGGCGTCCAGCGCGCCAAGATCCCGGTCGTCGATCAGCAGGCTGGCGGTGGAGTCGGCGGGGATATCGTGCTCGATTTGCGCAAAGGTGGCCGTGGCGGCGAGGCGCTGTTCGCTGCCGGCGTTGCGGGTCAACAGCACGCTGACCTCGCCCATGCGGACGCCGTAACCCGCCGCCCGGCAGGTGCCAGTGTTATCGCAGGCGAGCTCCCAGTCTTTTTGCGTAAAGGAAAAACCTTGCAGGGGAGCCGCCAGCAGAGGTGTGGAGCACAGCCCCAGCCAGGCAGCCCAGAAGAACGCGCGCATATCAATCCCTGTCAGCAATCAGTGAGGGGGAAATTATAGGCGCGACGTGGCGGTTAGGATATCAGAATCAGGTTAAGGCGCCGCCCATACGACACTGGGCGAAGCGCAGAATATCTTCTGCCAGCCGCCGGGCCGTATCCACATCCGTCTGGCTACGCTTGATCAGCAGACGGCTCAGGCAGCCCTCGACGATCAGCTCCATCTGTTTAGCGACCATTTCCGGGTCATCCACCTCCAACTGAGTCAGCAGCTCATGAGTATAGGCCAGCGAAGCCTGCTTCTGCTGTTCCGCCAACTGGTGAATGGGGTGCTGGGGATCGGGATAGAAGGTGCAGGCGGCGATAAACAGACAGCCGGGGTAGCGGTGGTTGCTAACGCAGGTGGTGAGTGCGGCATAGCGTGCCAGCAGCTTTTGCTCTGCGCTTAAGGTGTCGTCCAGCAGCAACTGTCGGCGCCAGGCATCCACCTGCTGGCTCAGATAGCGAAGCGCGTCGTACAGCAGTGCCTCGCGATCGGGCCAGAAGCGTTTCAGGTCGCTCGTCGGACAGGACACGCGCTCAGCGACCATCTCCAGCGACGTGTTGGCGATACCTTCAATTTCAAGAATTTTAATGGCTTCTGCCAGGACGTCTTCACGTAGCACGGTGTTCTCCTCCATCTTTCCTCCTAAAGTGTCGCTCACGCTTGCCAATCGCGCAAATGGGCGCTGAATGCCGCGGCATCCATAAAGCCGGTGACTCGCCGCTCAGGCTGTTCCTGACCCTCAGCGTTGAAGAACAGGATCGTCGGCAGACCGAGCACCTGCAGGTGTTTCAGCAGCGCGACGTCTTGCGGGCTGTTCTTCGTCACATCAATCTGTAATAACACGGTGCCTTTCAGCGCCTGCTGCACGTCAGGTGAACTAAAGGTGTATTTTTCAAACTCTTTGCACGCCACGCACCAGTCGGCGTAAAGATCGAGCATCACCGGTTGGCCTTTTGCCTGCGCCAGCGCCTGGTTAAGCTCGGCAACCGAGTTGACGCGGGTGAACGTCAGATGCGCCTGCTGCTCGACTGCCGGGGCGCCAAATGCCCAGTCCTGCAGGGGCCGCGCGCTGACCAGCGCGGCAGCAAGCAGGATGATTTGTACCAGCCGCATCCACGGTCGGGTAGCGCCCAGCGAGGTGATAAACGCCCAGCTGAAGAAGGCGACACCGAGCATTGACCACAGACGTAATCCGCACGGGTCGCCGACAATGCGCTCCAGCAGGAAAACGGGCAGAGCCAGGATCACGAACCCGAAGGCGGTCTTCACATGGCTCATCCACGGGCCGCTCTTCGGCAGCAGACGGTTGCCAAATACGGTGACGAGGATCAATGGCAGGCCCATGCCCAGCGCGTAGAGGTACAGCGTGCCGCCGCCCAGCCAGAGATTACCGCTCTGGGCGATATACAACAGGATGGCGCTCAGCGGCGCGGTGGTGCATGGGGAGCAGATCAGTCCGGCAATGGCGCCCATCGCGAAAACGCCACCGGGCGAGCCGCCCTGGCGCTTATTGCTGAGCAGCACCAGCCGCGTCTGCAGCGAGGAGGGCAACTGGAGCGTGAACAGGCCGAACATGGAGAGCGCCAGCAGAATAAATACCACCGACAGTCCCGCCAGGACATACGGGTGCTGCAGGGCCGCCTGGAACTGCAGACCGGCGGCGGCCACTACCAGCCCCAGCGCGGTGTAGGTTAAGGCCATCCCCTGGACGTAAATAAAGGCCAGCAGCAGGGCGCGCGCGGTGGAAAGCCGCTGCTTTCCGCCCAGCACAATGCCGGAAATCAGCGGGTACATCGGCAGCACGCAGGGGGTGAAGGCGATACCAATACCTATCAGCAGCGCCCACAGCGCCGTAAAGGGCAGGCGGGCAGGCGTGTCTGCAGGCGGCACTGCGGCAGGCGCAGGTGATGTGGCGAGCTCCGGGGCCGGTCGCGGCTCAACCGGCAGCGGCGGGTTGAACGCCGGACGGCTGCTCGTCGACGGCATGGGCTCGATGGCGGTTGCCTGGCCGTCGGCAGAAGTCGCCAGCACGGCGCTCAGCGGGATCACTTTGGTTTCCGGTGGATAACAGAATCCGGCATCGGCGCAGCCCTGCCAGGTGACGGTGAGGGTGGCGTCTTTCTCCGCCTGCTTCACCGTGACCGGCACGGTCAGGCGCTGGCGGAAAATCTCGCTTTTGCCGTAAAACTCATCTTGATGCCACTCTCCTGCCGGGAGCGCCGGTTCGTCGATCGTCGCCCCGGCGGCGCGAAAGGTAAACTGTTGACGATAAAGATAGTAACCATCCTTGATTTGCCAGCTCAGGTTGACATCGTGCTGTTGCTGCTGAAAGTCAAAGGCGAAGGCCTGGTCAGCAGGCACGAAGTTCGAGCGCCCCGGCGCGTCGAATAACCCGGCGGTGGCTGACGTGCTGCACAGCAGCAGGATCAGCGTAATGATGCGGTAAGCCATGAGAGGTAATCGTTGTCTCCATGAATGACGGGTAGAACCAGCAGTTCAGGGGTTTGATACGGGTGGTGAGACTTCAGGCAATCCAGCAGCGCCTGCTGATGGGCAAGGTCGGTTTTGAGCAGCATCTGAACTTCATACTCCTGCTCGAGTTTCCCTTCCCAGTAATAGAGCGAGGTGGCGCCCGGCAGCAGCGTGGCACAGGCGGCCAGCTTGTCCGCCAGGGCTTTTGCCGCCAGATCCTGGGCGGTCGCTTCATCCGGCGCGGTACAGAGCACAACAACAGCATCAGGCGTAGTCATCATGAACCTCGTATCAGCGAAAAGAGGCACTATAGCACGCAAGATGCGGGGATATTAGCGTCACGATCGGGGTAGGGGAGGGAAACGGGCAGCGGGCCCGCGCGGGGCCCGCCGCCAGCGGTATTTACAGCATAATCCCGCCAAAGATAAAGCCCAGGATTACGCACAGCGTGATAGCGATAACGCCGGGGATCAGGAAGGCGTGGTTAAAGACGTATTTGCCGATGCGCGTCGAGCCGGTGTCGTCCATCTCCACCGCCGCCAGCAGGGTCGGATAGGTTGGCAGGACGAACAGTGCCGAGACGGCGGCAAACGAGGCGATCGCCGTCAGCGGGCTGACGCCGAGCAGCAGCGCGGCGGGCATCAGCGCCTTGGTGGTGGCTGCCTGTGAGTAGAGCAGCGTGGCGGCGAAGAACAGCACCACCGCCAGCAGCCATGGGTAATTGTGCAGCAGGTCGCCGGCCACGGCCTGGATATCGCTGATGTGCGCTTTAACGAAGGTATCGCCCAGCCAGGCGACGCCGAGGACGCAGACGCAGGCGCTCATCCCGGATTTAAAGGTGCTGGCGTTGAGCACTTCGCCAGTGTCGATTTTGCAGGTGATGCTAATCAGGGTGGCGATGGTCAGCATAAACACCACGATCGCTTCGTTACGCGGCAGCACCGGGTTCTTAATCAGGCCGACGGTATCGCTGATGGCCGTGGCGTAGAACATCACCGCCACGATGCCGATCAAAAACAGGAGGACAGAGCGTTTGGCGTGCGGCTTCAGCTCAAACACCTGGCTGCCGCGCAGTCTAACTTCCCCCTTGGCCAGCCGCTCCTGGTAAATGGGATCGTCTTTCAGTTCGCAGCCGAGGAAGTTGCAAACAATCGCGGTGAGCATTACCGCCAGCAGGGTGACCGGAATACAGATGGCCAGCAGCGTCAGGTAGCTAACGCCCAGCGGCTCAAGGATCCCGGCAAAGAACACCACCGCCGCGGAGATAGGCGAGGCGGTGATCGCTATCTGAGAGGCCACGACCGCAATCGACAGCGGACGAGATGGGCGAATGCCTTGCTCTTTGGCCACTTCGGTGATCACCGGCAGCGTGGAGAAGGCGGTATGGCCGGTGCCGGCGAGTACGGTCATAAACCAGGTCACCAGCGGGGCAAGGAAGGTAATGTACTTCGGGTGGCGGCGCAGCATCCGTTCGGCGAGGCTGACCAGGTAATCCATCCCGCCGGCGACCTGCATGGCGGCGATAGCGGCGATGACCGCCATGATGATTTCAATAACGTCGAAGGGGATCGCACCCGGTTTGATTTGAAAAATAAGCGTCAGGACAAGGACGCCAAGGCCACCGGCAAAGCCGATACCAATGCCGCCGAGCCTGGCGCCGAGATAAATCGCCAGCAGGACAATAACCAGTTCTGCACCAAACATATATGCCTTCCTTGTTTTTTAACAAGTTGATATTGAATTGTTGTATTTTAGTAAAACTAAAAAGCAAAAAAGGCATGTCATCGCTGACATGCCTTTCAATGACTAACCGGAAAGATTACTGTTCGCTTTCATCGGTATAACGCTTCGCTTTATAAGCAGGATGCATCAGGTTTTGCGCGGAGAAAATATCATCCAGCTCCGCCGCCGTCAGCAGCCCACGCTCCAGCACCACTTCCCGCACGCTCTTGCCGGTTTCGGCGCAGATCTTGCCGACGATATCGCCATTGTGGTGGCCGATAAACGGGTTGAGGTAGGTGACGATGCCGATTGAGTTGTAGACGTAGCCTTCACATACCGCTTTATTGGCGGTGATGCCGTTAACGCATTTCTCCAGCAGGTTGTAGCAGGCGTTGGTCAGGATATGTATGGATTCGAACATCGCCTGGCCGATCACCGGCTCCATCACGTTCAGCTGCAGCTGCCCAGCTTCGGAGGCCATGGTCACCGTGGTGTCGTTGCCGATGACTTTAAAGCAGACCTGGTTGACCACCTCCGGCACTACCGGGTTAACCTTCGCCGGCATAATAGAGGAACCCGCCTGCAGCTCCGGCAG
>NZ_PJDK01000070.1:0-28482 GCF_002837615.1 Klebsiella sp. X1-16S-Nf21 | reverse complement strand
ACAATATTTTATAAACATCCTCCAATGAAACATCCTCATACCCTTCGCTTTCTCAATAATATTAAATACTGAAGAGAGGGTGAAAAAAGAGTCGATCATGCTCCATGTAATACAGCGGTCGTCTTACCGGGCAAACATCAACCTGGGCGTACTGGTCGCGCTACACAGCGATGGCAGTTCAGCAACAACACCACATGGCATGTTTTACATAAATCATCATTATATTCATGCAGTTATAAAAACAACGTCACGTGCGCCTTGATCCATCAGCACATTCAATAATACTGTATATAAAAACAGTATTCGAGGATCGATACCATGCAGTTTACTCGGCCAACTGAGATTTCGCCCCCACTCATGCTCCCCCTCTTCTCCGAGAGGGTGCCCTGCGGATTTCCCAGCCCCGCTCAGGATTATGTTGAGGACAGGCTGGATCTCAATAAATTATTGATAAAACATCCGAGTGCTACCTACTTCATCAAAGTCAGCGGAGAGTCTATGCGTGATGCCGGCATCAGTGATGGAGACCTTTTAGTGGTTGACCGCTCACTGTCTGCCGTACATGGTGATATCGTCATTGCGGCTATCGCAGGTGAATTCACCGTGAAAGAACTTCGCACTCATCCTTTTTTACAGCTAGTGCCGCACAATCGCGATTACGCTTCCATTTCGTTTCATAATGCCGAAGAGTTAGAAATATTTGGCGTGGTCATTTTTAGCATTAAAGCGCATAAATAATTATGTTTGCCCTCGTCGATGTCAATAATTTCTATACTTCTTGTGAAACGGTTTTTCGCCCTGATTTAAAGGGGAAGCCTATTGTGGTCGTGTCCAATAACGATGGCTGCATTATTTCTCGCTCTGCCGAAGCAAAATCCCTCGGTATAAAAAATGGCGAACCTTTCTTTAAAATAAAAAATAACCCTTATTATTCCAGTGTTCATTTTTTCAGTTCTAACTATGCGCTTTATGCCGACCTCAGTGACCGTGTTATGCAAACGCTCACGGCAATGTCTCCATCAATAGAAATCTACTCCATCGATGAAGCCTTTATTAATTTATCCGGAGTAATGAATTGCGTCCCCTTATCCACCTTCGGCCATGAAATAAGAACTAACGTATTGAAAAATACTGGCTTAACGGTGGGCGTAGGTATTGCGCAAACCAAGACATTAGCCAAGCTCGCTAACCATGCCGCCAAGACATGGCGCGGCACGGGCGGCGTTGTCGACTTATCCAATATTGTGCGCCAACGCAGGCTACTCGCCCTTGTCCCTGTTGAAGAGGTCTGGGGCGTTGGGCGAAAAATGAGTAAAAAACTTAATTTAATGGGTATTAATACCGCTCTGGATCTGGCAGAAAGCTCATTATGGGTCATAAAAAAGCACTTCAATGTGGTGCTGGAAAGGACCGTTCGCGAACTGCGTGGTGAGCCATGTTTTGAGCTACAAGAATTTTCCCCAACAAAACAACAGATTATTTGTAGTCGCTCTTTTGGCAACCGGGTAACGCAGTATTCAGATATGCATCAAGCCATTTGCGCCTATGCTGAGCGAGCAGCAGAAAAATTACGCAGTGAGCATCAATTTTGCCGCTTCGTTAGCGTATTTGTCCGGACGAGTCCGCACGCCGTTAATGAAACATATTATGGCAACCAAGCGTCAATGAAGCTATTAACGCCGTCTAATGATACCCGTGACATTATAAATTGTGCCACAAACTGCCTGCAGAGAATTTGGATTGATGGTTATCGATATATGAAAGCCGGTGTTATGCTTGCTGATTTCTTCAGTAATGGCATAGCGCAGCTAAACTTATTTGACGATAACGCTCCGCGCAAAAATAGTGCTGCGTTAATGGATGTTATCGACCAATTAAATCAATCCGGGAAAGGAAAGGTCTGGTTTGCCGGTCAGGGGATCGAAAAATCCTGGGCGATGAAGCGTGAAATGCTTTCCCCGGCTTACACCACCCGATATTCAGACCTGCCCGTCGCGAAATGAATGTACGCAGGTAATGACATCGCTTCGGGTGAAGGTCACTGCGTTTACCAGGCCTACGCAATCAGCGATAACGCCTTTGCAGCGCGGAAATCCCCTCCGCTCGTCAGTGAGGCCTGCCTGACCGCCGGCGGACGAGGTGCTGCTTTTGCGCGCAGCCCTCTCCCGCACGAGGTTGCGGATGAGCAGCACCGCGGCATTCGCTTGACACTGTACATTAATACAGTAAAACTATCGCCCGCGATCAGCATACAGAGGACAGAAGATGTTTGTGGAACTGATTTATGACAAGCGCAATTTTGCCGGGCTGCCGGGTGCCAGAGAGGCCATTCTTAACGAACTGACCAAACGCATGCAGCGCATTTTCCCGGAAGCGGAAGTGCGGGTGAAGCCGATGATGACGCTTCCGGCGATCAACACCGACGCCAGCAAGCATGAAAAAGAGCTGATCAGCCGTACGGTGCAGGAGATGTTTGAAGAAGCGGATATGTGGCTCACTGAAGAGTGATGCCGCCCGTCGTTGGCGGTGGCCATCTCTTTAAGAGCTTTCCCGGATGTGTCAGAGCTGCGGGCAACAGTACAATAGCGGCGGTTGCAGACTGGCAATGCAACCTTCGCTCACCTGCAGGCTCTTGCATACGGCCAGCAGGTGAGCCCTACCAGCCTCCCCTCATCGCCCTCACAGCGTCTCCGGTAGCGCCGCTATAATTCTATCCACCAGCTCGCGATGCTGATGGACCTTCCCGCATTTAACAATGATCTGCCTGGCGTTGTCATAGCCCGGGGCCCACAGCCGGTTATTGAGCAGAACGTCCTTATAGACCGCGATCAGCGGTTTGTTCCACGCCGCCGCCATATGCACCACCGAGGTGTCCGGAGAGATAATCAGCTCCGCCTGGGCAATCAGCGCCATCGCATGGTGCAGCGTGTTAAACGGATTAATCACCACCTCCGGCGGCAGCGAGATGCGGATCTCACGCCGGTGATCGAGCAGAATAACCGCCAGCCCCGGATGGCGAGCCCGCAGCTTGTCGAGCAGTTCGGCCAGCTGCGTCTGGGAGAGACTCCGGTCGGCATGGCCGGCAAAAATATTAATCACTACCGCTTTTCCGCTCAGCGACGCCAGATACTGCGCCACCTCCTGCATAATCGGCCCGGGCACCGCCAGGTCGTAAGTGTCCAGAGCGCGGGTGTCCAGTTGGAGATAGTCGGCGATCAACGCGAACGTCTTCGTTACGTGCCAGCGCTGGCAGTCAAAATCAAAAGAGTGAGAGTAATGTTTAATCGATGGCCATTTATTAAACCCGAGTACTGATTTGGCTTTTATTTGTCGAAAAAGCCGCAGGCGATGCACGGGAATATCGAACAGCGAAGGGTCAATAATAATATCGTACTTATTATTAGCCAGTTCATTAATGACGTCGCGGGGAACGTTATGGTTAAATTTACGCAAAAAATCAGCGGAATTGACCGGCTCAGCTTCATAAATATGGCGGATCCGCGGGTTATAGCGCATCACCTGGCTGTTAGAGGTCGTCAGCAGAAAATCAACGATATAACCTGACTGATGCAGGCATTTTACCAGCGCGGAATCCACCACCACATCGCCGACCGCCCCCTCATTACGCATGAGTAAGACAGTTTTCGCGGACGACAAATCCACCGGCTGCCGGCGTCGGCGGTCCCAGAGCGCTTTCGCCACTCCCACCCGCAGGGCATTACGTACTTTCTTAGTAAAGTAATTCCGCCGTCTGTTGAGCTCCCTTATTTTATTAAACTTCTTGCGTGGGGAACCCTGCATGGTTGCATCGTGCATCATCCTAACCTCATTACGGCAATTATTAATATTCTGTGTCGTCCGATAGAGACTGAGCGAAATAAAAAAAGTTCGATTGAAAATGAAAATCATTCTTTTTTTTATTTACAAAACTCGTCTGCGCCTGCGAGATTGCACCACAGCACTGTGAAGCAATAATGAGCGAATGGTGAATTTCCCGGCCCACCGTTGGCAGGCTGACGCAACAGCGCTAAGCTGGCGGCTTGATGATGTCAGGAGGACGCTATGCTTGAAGCAGTAGAAGGTAATATCCACCAGCGCCTGTGCGCGCTGCTCGACGAACACCAGGCGCGCTACCGGGTGATGGCGCACGACGCGGTCGGCCAGTGCGAAGCCGTCTCGGCGATCCGCGGCACCGCGCTTGGCCAGGGCGCAAAAGCGCTAGTCTGTAAAGTAAAAGGAAACGGCGTCAACCAGCATGTGCTGGCGATCCTCGCCGCCGATCAGCAGGCCGATCTCGCCAGCCTGGCCCGGCATATCGGCGGCAGCAAAGCCTCGCTGGCCAGTCCGGCGGAAGTGGATGCCC
Source organism: Klebsiella sp. X1-16S-Nf21 (assembly GCF_002837615.1). Lineage (NCBI taxonomy): Bacteria > Pseudomonadati > Pseudomonadota > Gammaproteobacteria > Enterobacterales > Enterobacteriaceae > Klebsiella > Klebsiella sp. X1-16S-Nf21. Next base: position 24,119 of record NZ_PJDK01000070.1, on the reverse strand, counting down.
TCACCGCCTGCGTGTTCGGCGCCATTCCCCCCTTCAGCTTCCATCCGGCGCTGCGGCTGGTGGCCGACCCGCTGCTGTTTGAGCGCTTTCCACAAATCGCCTTTAACGCCGGACGCCTGGACCGGTCGATCATTCTCGATACCGAGGATTATTTACATATCGCCCGACCGGAGATCGCGACCTTTCGCCGCCTTAGCTAACCGGGCATCCGCCCTGATTTTCGCCGCATGGCGTGAAAATCCTGTTTATTCACGCCACGATGCGTAGAGTAAGCGGGATATTTTTTGGCTTTCTTTTTTTGGCAAGGACCTCTGTACATGTTTGATACCACCCTGTTGATCCTGCTGGGTCTGGCGGCGCTCGGCTTTATCAGCCATAACACCACCGTAGCGATCTCTATCCTCGTGCTGATTATCGTGCGCGTTACACCGCTGAACACCTTCTTTCCCTGGATTGAGAAACAGGGGCTGACCGTCGGGATCATTATTTTAACCATCGGCGTGATGGCGCCTATCGCCAGCGGTACGCTGCCGCCCTCGACGCTGATCCACTCCTTTATGAACTGGAAATCACTGCTGGCGATTGCGGTCGGGGTGTTTGTTTCGTGGCTCGGCGGGCGCGGCGTAGCGCTGATGGGCACCCAGCCGCATCTGGTGGCCGGGCTGCTGGTCGGCACGGTACTCGGCGTCGCCCTGTTTCGCGGCGTCCCGGTCGGACCGCTGATTGCCGCCGGGATCATCTCATTGTTTATTGGGAAGTCGTAGCCAGGCTGCCGTGATAGCGGCCCGGCGTCTGTCCGAGTCCTTTTTTAAACATGGTGATGAAGGCGGTGGTGGAGTCATAGCCCAGCGCCTGAGCCGTTTGCTGCACCGTCTGCCCGCGGATCAGCAGCTGCAGCGCGAGGATCAGCTGCAGCTGATGGCGCCAGCGGCGAAAGCTCAGCCCCGTTTCGCGCACCACCAGGCGGGCCAGATTGCGCTCGCTCATCGCAAACACCGCCGCCCACTGGCTCAGGGTCTGCCAGCGCGCCGGATCCTCGGCCATCATCGTCACCATCTGACGAATTTTCGGGTGGTTTGATACCGGCAGCTGCAGGTGCTCCTGCGGCTGCCGGGGCAGCTCATCAAACAGAACCTGCACCAGCCGGGCCGTGGCAGGGGCGGCCAGCAACTCCCCGCCGCGTTCCGCCAGGGTGAGGATCAGCTCCCGCACCAGTGGGGAAATCTTTAACGTACAGCAGCGGTCCGGCATCGGCGCGGCGCCCGGCTCGATGAACAGGAAACACACCTGGGCGCCGGGGGTGGCGCGGTTACTGTGGGAAAGCTGTCCCGGGACCCACACCGCATACTGCGGCGGCACCATCCACATCGCGTTCTCCACCTCGCAGGTCAAGGCGCCGTGCAGGGCGAGGATCAGCTGCCCCTTACGGTGAGAATGCGCCGGAATATACTGCTCCGCCTCCACCACCTGAATACGAAAGGCAATGGCCGATTCGTGGCCACTGTCCGGTTCATAACCATCCAGACCCAGTCCGATCATCATGTTGTCCGATATTAGCGATAATCTGTCATTTTAGCTTGATTTAAACAGAGGACAAAGTCGCTATCGTAACCCCCTCGTTAGTTACCTTGAGAATGATATGTCTTCTGTGATCTCCTCTACCGGCCGCCGCCCCGCGCTGCTGATTGCCGGTATCTTGCTCATCGCCACTACCCTGCGCGTGGTCTTTACCGGCGCGGCGCCGCTGCTGGACGCGATTCGTAGCGACTATGGCCTGACCACCGCGCAGACCGGGCTACTCACTACCCTGCCGCTGCTGGCCTTTGGCCTTGTTTCGCCGCTGGCGGCAGGAGTTGCCCGCCGGTTCGGCATGGAACGCAGCCTGCTGCTGGCGATGCTGCTAATCTGCGCCGGCATTGCCCTGCGCTCCCTGCCCTCCGCTGCACTGCTGTTTATCGGCACGGCGGTGATCGGCTGCGGTATTGCGCTGGGCAATGTCCTGCTGCCCGGGCTGATTAAACGCGATTTCTCGCAGCATGTCGCGCGGATGACCGGCGCCTATTCCCTGACGATGGGCGGCGCGGCGGCGCTCGGCTCGGCGCTGGTGGTTCCCGTGGCAATGGCCGGATTCGGCTGGCGCGGCGCGCTGTTGCTGCTGATGGTCTTCCCGCTGCTGGCAATCCTCAGCTGGCTACCACAGTCCCGGCACCGGGCGGAGGCGCCATTGACCGGCTCAGGCGCCATGCATAATCGGGGGATCTGGCGGTCGGCGCTGGCCTGGCAGGTGACGCTGTTCCTCGGCATCAACTCGCTGGTCTATTACGTGATTATCGGCTGGCTGCCGTCGATTCTACAGAGTATGGGCTATAGCGAAGCGCAGGCCGGCTCGCTGCATGGCCTGCTGCAGCTGGCGACCGCCGCGCCAGGTCTGGCGATACCGTTGATCCTGCATCGGCTGCGCGACCAGCGTGGGATCGCGGTGCTGGTCGCCCTGATGTGCGCCATCAGCGCCGCCGGGCTGTGGCTGCTGCCAGGGCTGGCGATCGGCTGGACGCTGCTGTTCGGCTTTGGCTCCGGAGCTACCATGATCCTCGGCCTGACGTTTATCGGCCTGCGCGCCAGCTCGGCGCACCAGGCCGCGGCGCTGTCAGGGATGGCGCAGAGCGTCGGCTATCTGCTGGCCGCCTGCGGGCCGCCGCTGATGGGTAAGATCCACGATGCTAATGGCGACTGGCATATTCCGCTGCTGGCGGTGGCGCTGATTTCGCTGGTGATGGCGGTCTGCGGCGCCCTCGCCGGACGAGACCGGGAAATCCATTCCTGAAGATGACCGGCAGCGCCCGCTGCCGGTGGGTTTATTGTGCCGCGGCGCGAATCAGCGCCTGTACCAGCGGCGAGGGACGCCCATCCAGCGCGTGGCGTTCATGCTGGAACAACGTGGCGACAAAAAACGGATGCGTCACCAGCTCGACGGCGCGGATCTCACCCTCTTCATCCCAGCCGGTGACGCGCAGATCGCCCTGTTCCAGCTCACCGGCAAACGCGCTGTCCACCCCGTACCGGCAGTGGTAGCCCTCTTCAATGCTCTCCCGGCCATAGGCGCGGGCAATCAGCGTATTCGCCCGCAGCTCGACGACGGCGGAGGTCTCCACCAGCGAACAGCTAAGGGGAGCGATCACCATCCGCCCTTCGCTGTCAGTTTCCGCATGACCGGCATCCTGCCAGCCGAGCACGTTACGGGCGTATTCAATCACCGCGTGCTGAAAGCCGCCGCAGGTGCCGAGGAAAGGGATGCCGTTTTCGCGGGCATAGCGGATCGCAGTAAAGGCCCCCTGCGGATGACGATACGGGCTACCGGGAACGACCCAGACGGCATCGTACTCGGCCAGCGCCTCGCCGGAGACGATCGATGGGGTGGCGAGCCAGTCATATTTCACCGGCTGCTCCAGCACGGCGGCAGCATCGTCTATCGCCAGGGGAATGGCCTGATGGGCAACAATATCGGGGTGATAATCGCCGACGAGGGCGAGGCGTAAAGGGGTTTTCATAGCAGGTTCCTTATGTCTGGACGAGACGAGCAGCACAAGGCACGTCAGGATAGCGATCCCTCCAGTGGAACACAATCCTTATTTTCGCCCCACCGCCCCCGCCGGCGGGTAAGGTATACTGGAGCAAGCGTGAAAGGGAGAAAGGATGAAAAGTAAGCTTTTGGTCAGCGCCTGCCTGATGGGATTCCAGGTGCGGTATAACGGTAGCGAGAAGGCACAGCTGGCGGCGACGCTGTCCCGCTGGCAGCAGACGGGGCGGCTGGTGATCCACTGCCCGGAGCTGGCGGCCGGTCTGTCCACGCCCCGTCTGCCGGCGGAGATCGTCGGCGGCGCAGGCGGAGATGTCCTTGCCGGGCGGGCGCGGATCGTGGAAAGCGACGGCCGCGACGTCACGGGACATTACCAGCTGGCCGCCTGGCTGGCGCTCAGCGCCGCCCGGGAAGCGGGCTGTCAGGCAGCGTTACTCACCGATGGCAGCCCTACCTGCGGCAGCCAGTTTGTCTATGACGGCTCCTTTCGCGGACGACGCAAAGCGGGCGCCGGGGTCGCGGCCGATCTGCTGCGCGCTCACGGCATCACGGTATTTTCCGACGGGCAAATCCCGCAGTTGCTCGCCTGGATGGCACAGAGGGAGCAGGATGATGATTCAATGTAAACGGGTGTATGACCCGCAGGAAAGCAGCGACGGCTACCGGGTGCTGGTCGACCGTCTCTGGCCGCGGGGGATTAAAAAAGAGGCGCTGGCCTGTGATGAGTGGTGTAAGGCGTTAACGCCTTCCGCTGAGCTGCGAAAAGCCTTTCACGGCGAGGCGATCGATTTCGCCCACTTCAGCCAGCGCTATCGCCAGGAGCTCGACACCCATCGTGAAACGGGCCTGCGGCTGGCGGCGCTGGCGCAGCGCCAGCCGTTGACGCTGCTGTACGCTGCGAAGAACACCGAGCAGAATCATGCCCGGGTGTTGGCCGCCTGGCTGGCGGCCCTGCCGGTTACGATTTAGCCGGATGATCCCGGCGCCACAGCGCCCACTCGTCGAGGGTTTCGCCGCTGGGTAGTTTGCACTGGGTGCTAACGCCCTGCGGCGTTTGCACCGGCACCCGGGTACCGCCGGATTGCTGACAGTACACCGACGCGGGATTGGCCATGCCGATGGTTTTCGTCGGCGCGGTGGACTGCGGCTGGGCACAGCCGGCTAATACCAGTGGCAGAATAGCCAGTAACTTTTTCATCGTTCCTCCCTTTCCTGAATGCCCGGGGATTTTAGCCTGAATCTCCACGTTTTCTCCATCTTGCCTGCACTTTTCCCCCGTAGAGTAGCCCCTGTTCTCGAACTGACCAGAGAACAGATCATTCCATAATCAATGAGTTTTTCCCCGTCGCCCCCGACGGGGCTTTTTTTCCTGCCGCGTGGACAAGTATTCCCCAAACAGATGTGATAAATTTAAAAATATCACTGTTTATTCGACGCTGATGTCCGTTTGCAGCCCATTATGCTGGGGTGACGTTTGGCGTGCTGGAGCTGTATTATTCATGTCAGATTTTATTCTTGCCCGGGTGTCGCAAACCCTCGCTGCGGAACAGTCCCTGGAAACCCTGGTGCGCCAGCTGCTGGAGATGCTGGAGGCGGTGACCCGAATGGAGTCAACCTATCTTACCCGCATCGATATCAACGCCCAGCGGCAGCAGGTGATGTTCGCCCACAACAGCAGCGAAATGCAGATCCCGGAAGGATTCTCCGTCCCCTGGGATGAATCCCTGTGCAAACGCGCCCTTGAGGATCAGTGCACGTTTAGCAACGACGTGGCCCATCGCTGGCACTCCTGCATCGCCGCCCAGGAGCTGGGGATCGCCACCTTTTTAAGCATTCCCGTCCGCCTGGCCGACGGCTCTCTGTTCGGTACCCTCTGCGCCACCAGCCGACAGAAGCAACCTTATAATCTCGAAGGTGAACAGGTGATGGGCCTGTTCGCGAAGCTCATTTCCCACTACGTGGAAAAAGACACCCTGGTGCAACAGCTGCAGGCGGCTAACGTCGCACTGGAGCTGCACTCGTCGACCGATGAGCTCACCCAGCTTCCTAATCGCCGTGCGCTGTTTAAGCAGCTGGCGCTACGCTTTGCCGCCGCCCGCGCCCAGCAGCAGCAGGTCTCGCTGATTTTTATCGATCTCGACGGTTTCAAAGCCATTAACGATCGGTTCGGTCATCCGTGCGGCGACAGCTTCCTGGTGCAGGTCGGCGAACGACTCACCGCCGTCGCGCGCCGTGAGGATATCGTTGGTCGTCTTGGCGGCGATGAGTTTTTGATCGTCGGTAGCGCCCAGCAACCTGCCGCGCAGCAGGCGTATGTCACGATCCTGCGCCAGGCCCTGTGCGGCGTCTACTTCCTCGGCGAACAGCGTATCGACTATGAAGGAGCCAGCTTCGGGGTGATCATCTGCGATCCGCAGAGTATCGATGTTGAAGCGGCTTTACGCGCCGCCGATGAGGCGATGTACCAGGATAAGAAGTCCCGCCGTCAGGAGAATTTCATTCATATTGACTAAAGTACCGCGATATCCAGTATCATGCAGGGCATCATTCGTGGGTACAGGGACACTATCATGAAATTGGGTATTCTTTTCCCGGTGGCGATCTTTATCATCGCCGTCGTCTTTCTCGGCTGGTTTTTTGTCGGCGGCTATGCGGCGCCAGGTGGGGCATAATGAAAAAAAGCACCATTATTATGCTGGTTGTCGCCATCGTGGCGGTGGCCGGCAGCCAGTTCGGCTGGTGGTGATCGCGGCGGCGATATTGCGGAGTTATCCTATCCCATCAACAAGTTAACCCTTTACACTCACGTTATCCACCGCGGCATTCTCTGCCCCGGGGAAAGCAGAATAGCGGGAGAAGTAAGGGATGAAAAAACCGATCGTGTTACCGTTGATTATTGCGCTGTGCACGCTGTTATCGGGATGCATTATTGACGATGGGTACCACGCCCATCGCCATCACCACCATCATCACTATCATGACGATGATTAATCCTTCAGGCTGTTGATGAGCCGAAAAGACAGGGCGAACCGCGGTTCGCCCGTTGACGCTTAATCCTGGCGCTCATCGCCGAGGAAAATAAAGCCGAGAGGAATAGCGAAGAGCGCGGTAAAGACAATGCTGTAAACCGTCACCATCGCCCCCTGCAGGAAGAACATGGACGTCGTCCACTCTGAGTACGGCATATTGTACTCGCTCACCACGCCCCCGAAGGTCGCCCGCCCCACCACCGCCAGCGCGATAGCAAACACCGCCGCGAGCGACAGACAGTATTTTTTGCAGTTTTTATTGCTGAGGAGTTTTTGCAGAATCATCGGGGCTTCCTTTTTGCTGAGCGATAAACGGCTGTATATGTAACACCAATGCAATAAAAAATGAAGGGTTTTTGTTACAGGGCAGAATAAGAGACGGCGGGCCGGTCAGCGGGTAACCGGCCCGAGGGGATCAGGACTGCAGGGTAGCCAGGCGCGCGGCGAACCCAACGAAAACCAGACCAATCAGGCTGTTGCCAAGTTTGGCCAGCTTCTTGCGGGTTTTAACGTAGCGGGTGACAAACGAGCCGGAGAGGATCAAAAAGCTCATATAGCAGAAGCTAATCACCTCGAGGGTCAGCGCCAGAATAAAGAACGCCACGCCGGGCGCTTTGGCGTTGACATCGATAAACTGCACGAAAAACGACACATAGAACAGAATCGCTTTCGGATTGGTCAGACTCAGGGTCAGAGAGCGCTTGAGGATCGCGCTCGCCGGCTCCGCGCTGGCGTCGGCCTGGCCATCGCGCTGAGTCAGCACCGCGTAGAGCATTTTACCCCCCAGCCACAGCAGGTAGATCGCCCCGAGGTAGCGGACGACGTTAAACAGCACCGGCGTGGTCTTAATCAGCGTCGCCACGCCGGCAAAGGCCAGAAACATCAGCACCGCGTCGCCAATAAAGACGCCCGCCGCTGCCAGATAGCCTTTCTTCACGCCGTGGGCAATGCCCGTCTTCAGCACAAAAAACGTATTAGGGCCAGGAACGAGGATGATAAACACCGCCCCGACCAGGTAGGTCAAATAATTCAGAACACCAAACTCAGCGAACACTCTGCACTCCTTCGCGCACGACTAAAACATGATCCGGCTCACGTTACCCCAACTGTCGGGATTTTGAAAGCGCAGCCTGTGCTGGAAGGTTAATAGACGGAAGGTTCACCCAGCGGGCGGGTTTTAAAACGACGGTGCACCCACAGATACTGCTCGGGGGCACGCAAAATCTCGCGCTCGATCACCTTGTTGATATAGCCGGCAGCGATCTGCTTATCTTCACCCGGATAATCATTCATTACTTCGCTAATATGCAGGCTGTAGCCCTGGCGATCCAGCTTGCGCACCATACTGATACTCAGCATTTTCGCACCCGATAAACGAGACAGAACATAGGTGCCGTTGGTGGTCGCCGCCTGTGGGACAGAGAAAAACGGCGCAAACACGCTGCCCTTAGGACCGTAATCCTGGTCGGGAGCAAACCACACCGCTTCACCTGATTTTAAGGCATGCACCAGACCGGTCAGGTTGTTGCGATCGATCATCGCTTTGTTCGAACGCAGGCGACCACGGGTTTGCACCCACTCCATCAGCGGGCTGTTGTGCGGACGATAAGTGGCCATCATTGGACGGCACAGCCCCATCGCGCGCCCGCCCAGCTCCAGCGACATAAAGTGCACACCGACCACCATCACCCCTTTGCCGCCGCTAAGCGCATGATTAAGGTTGGCAAATCCTTCGACATCAAACCATTTTTTGACCCGCTCGTCGCTCCAGAACCAGGCCATGCCGGTTTCGATAAGCCCCATTCCCAGCGACATAAAGTTTTGATCGATCAGGGTCTCGCGCGCCGCCGGCGACATGTCCGGGAAGCAGAGCTCAATATTGCGCCGGGCGATATGTTCGCGGCGTTTGAGAAAGCGTCGGGAGAGGCGACCCGCGCTGGTGCCAATAAAATGCAGCAGCGGATAAGGCAGTTGCACGATTAACCAGAGGATGCCGAGCCCAAACCAGGTCAGCCAGTTGCGCGGGTGTAAAAGTTGTTTATTAAATACGCAGGCCATGATTTTTCCTGTAAACATTAATTATGTGGTAACGCTTAAGGAAAACAGAATCCATTTATCATCATTAGGCGGTACGTACAGCAAGTTCGACAATACTAATCCGCTGAAATTCCCTCCGGCAAGTAAAAAACAACTTGCTGACAAAAAAACATAATTGCGGCACAAATGTTACCAAATGTAAACTTAAATCTTATCCTCTTCTTAATATATTCATCGTGCATATCATTTTCACGCTAATCATCAGCGTTACTAACAGGCATAACCGAAACCCGCCGCGAGAACGCCTTGTCTGCCGGGGACTGAGCCCGCTCAGCCACGTGGCCCGCAGCCTGCCCGCGTCCACAAGATCGTCGTCTGTACCGCGAAAGAATTAAAGCACTCCCGCTTCAGAGTGAAACACTTTTTATCCGTCGGCATAAGGAATATTAAAATCGCCTTAAGGGAATAATTAAGAATAGACTTATTTAAAGATGCTTTAAAAATAAGCGTCTTGCCAGTTGTTTGCACTTTAATACCGCCCTCACCCGCCGTAAAAAAAATATTTCTTTACGCCTTATACGCATAAAGCGCGGCGTTTAGCGCGGACAGTGACCCGACATCGGGTCACTGTGGGGCAAACCGCAGCGAAGGCGTGAACGACGCCCTGGCCGCAGAGGATCAGTAGGTGTGGAAATATTGCTGGATCAGCTGTGGATCTTTCGTTTGCGTCAGCGCAGTCATCAACAGAATACGCGCTTTCGCTGGGTTGAGGGAGTCGGACACCAGCCCAGGCTGGCTGTCATCCGGCGGCACGACGCCGCTGCCGGTACGGGAGGCGCGAACCACCACGATGCCCGCCTGCTGCGCTTTTTTGATGCCCGCAGCGCTACGTACCGACACCGACCCCGCCCCGGTTCCGGCGTAGATAATACCGTCGGCATGATGGGCGATCGCCGCGTCGTACATATACTCCGGGTCGTCCTGATAACCATAAATGATCACCACCTTCGGCAGGGTCTTCAGCTGGCGGACATCGAACACCGAGCGCAGGGTGTGAATTTTATCCACGCGCGTCTCGAACTGGGGTTTTCCGCCCACCACGACGCCAAGGTAGCCCTCCTCCGGCGCCCGGAAGGTATCCAGCGAAGTGGCATTGGTTTTGGTGACGAAGCGCGCCGCGCCGATGCGGTCGTTCAGCACCACCATCACCCCGCGACCCCGGGCATCAGGATCGGCGGCGACTGTGACCGCTTCCAGCAGGTTCATCGGCCCGTCGGCGCTGATCGCCGTCGCCGGACGCATCGCCGCGGTAAAGACCACCGGCTTGTTGCTTTTGACCGTCAGATTGAGGAAATAAGGGGTTTCATCGAGGGTGTCCGTGCCGTGGGTGATCACCACGCCATCGACATCATCCCGGGCCAATAACGCATTCACCCGCTTCGAGAGTTCCAGGATAATGTCGCTGGTCATATTCTCACTGCCGATATTCGCCACCTGCTCGCCTTCGACGTGGGCGATTTTACTCATTTCCGGCACGGCGTTAATCAGCGTCTGCACCCCAATCGCCCCGGCTTTATAACCCGTTGTCTGGGTATTGCTGGCCGCCGAACCGGCAATTGTCCCGCCGGTGGCTAAAATAACGATATGCGGTAGACGCGTCTCGCTAAATGCCAGACTGCTCATCGTCAGTAACGCAATGGTAAGTAATGCTCTAAAATTCATACAGGTCACTCCCTTCATAGACATTAATCAAACTAACGCTTGCTTAATGCAAAGGGCTTGCCAGAATTTATTTATTTTTTGGGGGAGAAATGGTTAACTATCAGACAATAATAAGGTTCTCGCATCAACATCGCCCAAATCTGGTGCACGGCAGGCTCTGAATCGGGCAGCGCTATGAACCTGATACATTCTGGGTATTAACCTGTTCAGCAGCCAACTACACAACACGCATTGCGATCAGATTATCGACACTTCCGTCACCCGCGAGGTCATTTTTGCCCGCCAGGTAACGCGTACGGAGAACAGAAATGCGTATTGCCCTGAAATCAGCGCTAATGCTGACGACCAGAGTCATTCAGATCATTAACCCTGAACTGCACCGGCATATGCAACGAACGGCCTTAATCGCCCTGACGCTGGCGCAAAGGCTGGGGCTGCCTGCCGAGCGACAGCAGACCATTTTTTGCGCCGCGCTGCTGCACGATATCGGCGTGCTGGGAGATAAACGCACCATTCATTCGCTGGATGCCATCGATAACATCCACGATCCGCATCAGCGCCAGGGGGCGGCGATGCTGGAAGGGTTAGTGACCTTTCTGCCCATTGTCCCCTTCATTCGCGATCACCATTTTAGCCCGGGCCACCGGGGTAGCCGCGAACAGCATATTGTCTATTTCGCCGATGCCTTTGAACGGCTGCTGCCTGCCGGGAGTCACGTGGCCGGCTGGCCCACACGGGCGGTGGTGGAACAGTTCGTCTCCCTGCACCGGGAGATCGATCCGCCGCTGTGCGATATGCTGTGCGAGGTCGCTGAAAATGCGAACTTCTGGCAGCACCTTCATCCCGGCCATATTCAACGGCTGCTGGAAATTATTGGTCCCATCAACACGCTGTATCTGGATATTCATGGTCTGAAAGATATCTGCCTGCTGATTGCCAAAATAGTCGACACCTACAGCAGCTTTACCGCCACCCATAGCATCATGGTGGGGGAAATCGCCCGCCAGCTTGCCCGCTGGATGCAACTGCCGGAGCCCATCTGCCAGCAAATTCAGATTGCCGGCTATCTGCACGATATCGGCAAGATCTCTATCCCGCTCTCCATCCTCGAAAAAGAGGGTGAACTGGATGAGGACGAACTGAACCAGGTGCGCGAGCACAGCTATATGACCGGCGAGATCCTCAGCGACTACAGCGAGCTCGGCGACATCATTAACTGGGCGTCGAATCACCATGAAAAACTGGACGGCAGCGGCTACCCTCTGCATCTCGAAAAAGATCATCTGACCCTCGCCGACCGTATTATCTCTATCGCCGATATTTTCACCGCGCTGACCGAAGATCGCCCTTATCGTAAAGGAATGGCCTGGCAGGAGGCCTTACAGATTATGGAAGCGGATGTTATAAATGGCGCTCTGGATAGCGATGTCTTTCTCGTTTTGCGCCACCATGCGGAAACGCTGCACGCCATCATTCTTCAGACCCTCGAACACCCCCGCAGCGAGCACCGCCCCTGAGGCAGGCCGCCGTCATGGCGGGGGGCGAGTTCTATAATTAAAACAGCTTCATCTGCATGCAAGGAAATACAGGGTGAGAATCGCCACCATCACCAACTGGGCTTACGGGATCACCGTCGGCCTGACGCTGGCATCCGGCAGCGCCATGCTTATGGCCTCCAGCGCCGACCGCGTCGAACGCCAGGCGGTACAACAGCGCCAGGTCTTTGATACCCTCTCCGACGAGGTGGAAAACGACGCCTGGGCGCTGTCTGACCTCGCCCGGCTGTACGTGGTTAAGCCTTCGCCGGAGACGCTTACGCAGTATCAGCAACTGCAGCAGACCGACAAAAGCATTGAGCAGCGGCTGGCCGGACTGAAAGATAACGGCGCCAGCCGCGAGGAGCTGGCGCTACTCCAGGATGGTCTGCGGATCGCCGATGAGCTTCAGGATGAACAGCAGGCGGCCCTGACGCATGTCGCCCGCGGCGATGCGCCAGCGGCCATCGCGGTGCTGTACGGCAAAGCGTATGAGACCGAACTGGAGCGCATGCAGACGCAGATCGATCGCTTCCGTCAGATGCTTGAGCATCGCGCCGCCATCGCTATCGACCAGGCCACCGAGCGCTCGCGGATCTGGCGTACGCTGTCGGAAATCATGGTCGGCCTGACCGCCCTGATGTTTTTGTTTGTCCTCGGCTTCATTCTCAAACGCCGGGTGCTGTACCCGGTGGTCCGTCTGAGCGACGTGGTGCAGCGTCTCGCCTCCCAGGACTATGCGGTGGAGACGCCGCACTTCACCCAGGTGGATGAGATTGGCGATATGGCCCAGGCGATCCGCATTTTTCGCGAGAACGGCCTGGCCCGCCAGCAGCTGGAGCAGCAGCGCGACGCCGACTGGGCGATCCGTGAACTGCTGGCGCGTATGACCCAGCGTCTGCAGGGCTGTGAAACCATAGAGGATGTGATTAAGGTGGCGGAGCTGTTCGCGCCGAACATCGCCCCGACGATCCCCGGTAAACTGTATATTCTGGATACCGATCCATGGCAGATGCGCTGCGTGGCGCAGTGGCTGTCGCCCGCCGGGGAGACGACGTCCTTTGCTCCCGACGACTGCTGGGCGATACGGCGGGGACTCAGCCATCCGCCGGTGCAGGGTGAGCCCGATATCACCTGCTATCATCTGCCGGAGGCGCACGCCGGCCAGTCGCTCTGCGTACCGCTCATCGCCCAGGGCGAAGCGATCGGTCTGCTGAGCTTTCAGAACGTCACCGCCAGTGACGCCCCTTCCCGGGCTTACCTGGAGCTGATGGCCGAAGCGCTGGGGCTGGCGCTCGCCAATCAGCGTTTACGCAGCGCCCTGCTGGAAAAAGCGTTGTTCGATTCGCTGACCGGCCTGCGTAACCGCCATCATCTTGATGAAGCGCTGCACTCGCAGATGGCGCTGGCGGTCCATACCCACACCCCGCTGAGCTGCCTGATGATCGACATCGATCACTTCAAAGCCATCAATGACCGCTACGGCCATGAAGCCGGGGATCTGGTGATTAAGAGCGTCGCGACCATTGTGCAGCGCGCGGTGCGCGATATCGGCATGGCTTTCCGCTACGGCGGCGAGGAGTTTTTAGTGCTGCTCCCCGGCATTGACGAAGCCGGGGCGCACCAGTGCGCCAGCGAGATCTACACCCAGGTGCACAATATGACGCTGCGCGATGGCCTGACCGAGATAGGCCAGGTGGATGTGTCGATTGGCATCGCCAGCTACCCGCAGCACACCCAAAGCGACAGCCTGCTGCGCGCAGCGGACGCCGCGCTGTACCGGGCGAAAGAGCTGGGCCGTTCAAGGATTGTCAGCTTTGGCCGCCTGAAGACCCGCTAAGCGGGATTATTGCTCAGCGGCATTAAGCAGCGAGATAACTTTCCGCACCACCGCCGAACGGAAATGGCGGTGGTAAACCATGCTCAGCTCACTCTCCGCCAGCCGATCCTGAAGATCGATATACACCACGTTATCAAGGCGTAAGGCCCGCGCCGAGACCGGCACCAGCGCCACCCCCACCCCGGCGGAGACCAGGCTAATCATCGAGGTGACATCGTTAATTCGCTGCACCACCTGCGGCGTAAAACCCGCGACGCGACAGGCGTCAATAAATACCTGCTCCAGTCCGGTGCCCTGCGGATCGTCAAGCGAGATCCAGTTGTCAGTGCGCAACGAGGCCAGATTGAGCGCCCCCACGCCTGCCAGCGGATGCTGTTGATAAAGCGCCAGGCAAAGTTTTTCCCGCACAAATGGCCTGACCACCAGCGCGTCCGGCGGTGACGCCAGCGGCGCGCGGATGATGGCGATATCCAGACGCAGATCCAGCAGCGCTTCGTAGAGCATTTGCACATCCCCCTGCACCAGCGACAGCTCAATCCCCGGCCAGTCAGCGCGCAGCTCGCGCAGGAGCCCCGGCAGTTTGCTGTCATACATCGCACTGGAGACATAGCCCAGATGCAATCGCCCCTGCTCGCCTCGCGCGGTGCGCTGGGCGTCCAGGACCGCCTGATCGGCCATCTCCAGCGCCAGCCGCGTCTTCTGCAAGAAGGCCTCGCCCGCGGCGGTGAGGGTCAGGCGCCGGTTAGCGCGAGAGAAGAGCACCACGCCCAGGCGCTGCTCGAGTTGTTTAATCTGCTGGCTGAGGGCGGGCTGGGCGATATGTAACCGCTCTGCCGCCCGATGCATATGTAATTCTTCAGCAACGACCACAAAATGGCGTAACGCTCGCAAGGACATGGCCGAACTCCGCGAAGTAAATTGATAATAAAAATATTATCAATAATGCATTAATGATGCAATTGATAACCATTAGCCTGCGAAGCATACTGTGCGCATCGACACGCTAAGGAGAACATCATGACCGCACCGATTCAGGATCTGCGCGACGCCATCGCGCTGCTACAACAGCATGACAATCAGTACCTCGAAACCGATCATCCGGTTGACCCTAATGCCGAGCTGGCCGGCGTCTATCGCCACATCGGCGCGGGCGGCACCGTGAAGCGCCCCACGCGCATCGGCCCGGCGATGATGTTTAACAATATTAAGGGCTATCCGCACTCGCGCATTCTGGTGGGCATGCACGCCAGCCGCCAGCGGGCCGCACTGCTGCTGGGCTGCGAAGCCTCACAGCTGGCGCTGGAGGTAGGCAAAGCGGTGAAAAAACCGGTCGCGCCGGTGGTCGTTCCGGCCAGCAGCGCCCCCTGTCAGGAACAGGTCTTTCTGGCCGACGATCCGGATTTTGATTTGCGCACCCTGCTCCCGGCGCCCACCAACACCCCGATCGACGCCGGTCCCTTCTTCTGCCTGGGCCTGGCGCTGGCCAGCGATCCCGACGACGCCTCGCTCACCGACGTCACCATCCACCGCTTGTGCGTCCAGGGCCGGGATGAGCTGTCGATGTTTCTCGCCGCTGGCCGCCATATCGAAGTGTTTCGTCAGAAAGCCGAGGCCGCCGGCAAACCGCTGCCGATAACCATCAATATGGGTCTCGATCCGGCTATCTATATCGGCGCCTGCTTTGAAGCGCCAACCACACCGTTTGGCTATAACGAACTGGGCGTCGCCGGCGCGCTGCGTCAGCGTCCGGTAGAGCTGGTACAGGGCGTCAGCGTCCCGGAGAAAGCCATCGCTCGCGCCGAGATCGTTATCGAAGGGGAACTGCTGCCGGGGGTACGCGTCAGAGAAGATCAGCACACCAACAGCGGCCACGCGATGCCGGAATTTCCTGGTTACTGCGGCGGCGCCAATCCGTCGCTGCCGGTCATTAAAGTCAAAGCGGTGACCATGCGAAACAATGCGATTCTGCAGACGCTGGTAGGGCCGGGCGAAGAGCATACCACCCTCGCCGGGCTGCCAACGGAAGCCAGTATCTGGAATGCTGTCGAGGCTGCTATCCCGGGCTTTTTACAAAATGTCTACGCCCACACCGCGGGCGGCGGTAAATTCCTCGGGATCCTGCAGGTGAAAAAACGCCAGCCCGCCGACGAAGGGCGTCAGGGGCAGGCCGCGTTGCTGGCGCTGGCGACCTATTCCGAGCTGAAAAATATCATTCTGGTCGATGAAGATGTGGATATCTTTGACAGCGACGATATCCTGTGGGCGATGACCACCCGTATGCAGGGGGATGTCAGCATCACGACAATCCCCGGCATCCGTGGTCACCAGCTGGATCCTTCCCAGACCCCGGCCTACAGCCCGTCGATCCGCGGAGAGGGTATCAGTTGCAAGACAATCTTCGATTGCACGGTGCCGTGGGCGCTGAAATCACACTTCGAGCGCGCACCGTTTGCCGATGTCGATCCGCGTCCGTTTGCGCCAGAGTATTTTGCCCGGCTGGAAAAAAACCACGGTCAGTAAAATCAGGTGGTATCCGCCGGAGCACGGCGGCATCTTCCGGGCCAGCATCACCTGCAGCGGGTGGCTGACGCAGGGTTAGTTGATCGCGGCGGAGAGGTCTTTTTTCACCTGCTCACGCTGCTCGGGGGTCAACACCTGGCTCACGTCGAAGTAGTATTTCACACGATAATACCGCACCTGCTGGTCCAGCTGGCCAAAGGCGGCCAGCTGCTGTTTGACCTTAGCGTCATCCCATTTCCCGGAGTGAATAACGTCTGCCAGGGCACCATCCTGATAGCCGCTGATTTTAATCTGGCTTACATTGTTTTCGAATCCCTGACGCAGCGCTTGGATTTTGGCGACCTGCTCTTCACTCAGCTTCAGGTGCTGGACGACCGGATCCTGCGAGACAGACGGTATATCGGCGGAGGTCGACGCCTGGCTGGCTGCCGTAAAGCAGGTGGTCAGCGCAATGGCGAGCAGGGTGTTACGCAAGCGAGTATTCACAGTGAATGATCCTTCAAAAAAGAAAATGAGAGGCGATTATCACTGCGCTAATAAAGACTATCTGTAACAAAGGGTTAATTTAAAACTGGATAAAAAAAGGATGGTAAGAAACAGAAATCAGATCCCGGGTCAGCAGCACAGAAAGATATATTCATCCTTCCAGTAACGGCCCTGTCCAATGATATCCCCGGCGGCGCTGATTAACTGTTTTTGCTTTTCGGTTTCAATCCCCTCAACGATCACATGGCTGGTCAGGGTATGAATAGATTGCAACAGCCCGGGAAAAGCGGGGTCGTTTTCTTTATCCCAGAAGTAATCTTTATCCACTTTGACGCAATCGAAGCGGAAGCGCTCCAGCAGCGGGAAGGACGTCCGTCCGCGGCCAAAATCATCCAGCCAGACCGGGCAAAGCGCTGCCAGCGTGCTCAGCGCCGTCAGCTCACGTCCGGCGATAAACTCGTGAAAGTTCTCATTTATTTCCAGAGCAATGTGTTTACAGGAGCGCAGGAAATCACAGAGATAGCGATCCGTCAGAATAAAGTGGCTTAATAAATCATCAATATTCAGCGATATCGGTTTATTATCGACCCGGGCGAAATCAAATACAGAAAGTAACTCGATTTGCCGAATAAATAGAGCAAGCTTATCGCGTTCGGTAAGCGTGGAGAAAGAAAACGTCGACGCAGAGGTGGTATTTTGTGCGGGTGCTATAATATCTTTAGTAAGCAACTCCCACGAGTGGTAGCTGCCGTCATCGCTAATAGCGGGCTCCAGAACGAAGCGATAAGAGGTATTTTTCACGTTTTCTTCAACCATTTAAAAAATACCAAAAATAAGAAAGGGTTAAAGCATGTCATATATTTTCCGCCAACAAAAATAGTTTAAAGTGATCGATAATAATCATTCGATAGTTAAAAACTATCAAGATATAATTTATTGATCGGTAAATTGAATTAATATAAATTAGCCACTGCTGTAACTCCCTCTGAAAAGTCAATTAAAATATTGTTTCAAACCAGACAGTTACCAGAGTATTCTGCGTAAAGCCTGGTCGTCTCACGCTTTGTGCTGCCAGGTAAAAAAAGAGAGGGGTAATAAAAATGAAAAATACAAGCCGCCAGTTTTAGTCATATCATTATGCCGAATATGAATAACGCTGCGTCCTGAGGCGCCGCTTCGCCTGGCATGCCATGAGTCCTCAATAAAAAAGTGTGACTCAGTCGACAAAACGTCATACTTTCCCGCTATCCTGCAGCGAAGAAGAGTGAAGTGGATGACAGGCAGTGAAAAAAATAAACGTGATTCCGCTGGGGCTGATGCTATTCATGCTCATCGCCAGCGCATGGCTGGGCCCTGCGCCGCGGCACACCGGCAGCATGCAGTGCGTTTGGTTTGACGGGGCAATGGTGAGCTGCCTGCCGAAGCAACGACTGGGCGAAGGCTCGCCGCATCATTTACTGGTCAGACGATAAACCGGTACTCGCCGGGTGGTGTTGAACAGATTATCGCTGGCTTCCACCTCTTCCGTGACAATTCCCATGCCGGACCGGCGCAATTGCGCAATGTCCGCCGCCACCCGCTGACTGCCGAACCAGAACAGCGCATCAAGCGCGGTAACCGGCAAGCCGGCAAGTAGCGCATGGCGAAGTCGCTCCCGGGCCGGCTTTATCTCGCGGGCAATCTGCTGGTACGGGGCTGCTGTCGGTCCCTGCGGATCGACGCGACGGATACGGTTTGACAGGTGGTAATGGAAGGACTCCGGAATCGGCTGTAAATCCTGCTTCAGACTGTAGACACAACCGTAACGTTTGCCGTTGAAAACGGCGGCTTTACGATTGAGCTGCAGCTGATCGCGCACGTCGGCGATCAGCTGCGGCGCGCGTACCAGCAGCAGGCGAAAAGGCAATTCGAAGCTGGTGACATAGTCGACATTCAATAGCGCAATGCGCAGACGCTCCTCAGCCCCGGCCTGCTGCTGACGACACTCCAGATAGACCTCACGCCACTGCGCTCTGAGCCGTGGCGACTCACCGGCTTCGGTAAACTGGTATTTTTCAATATCGTAATCAATTCTCCCGGCCACCGCGCATTCCTTTCTGAATCAGTCCGGCGTCATAATAACATCCTCTGGCGCAGTACCCTATGCCGAGCGTCCTCGCGCATCCCCTTCCCGGTTATTTACGATACAGATAACGGGTGATGACCAAATCAAGGAGATACAGCAGGAAAATAACGCTGCTTAACCACAATAAACCTGCGAATAAATCAAGTAATTGCATCGTTGCTCCCTCACTGTTAGCCATCGCCGAATGACGCCCCTCACCATAAAGTAGTTAAGTTCTGCCTTAACAGCCACCAAATAAATTTATTTAGTCAAAAGAAAGCCCGGCGCTATTGTACGTTCATTTTACTGTCATCAAATTGTCATCATAAAATGTCTATCATCAACCCGCGCCGCAGGGTTGTCCCGCGCCTCATAGCATCCTGGGGAAACGCGCGGCCACAGGTTTAACAACATGGAATAATATCGCCCCACCGTATCATTAATGACATTGCATCATCTTATATCAGGCGCCACTGTCATCCTGCTGAATAATCCGGAAAACGCTTTAAACAATAAACGCCCTGCTGATTGGTTTACCATGGAGAAATAAGATGCCCAGCGAAAAAGCCCGCAGCCTTGACCATTTCTATGAATTACTGGCGACAGGACAACACCCGAAAATTGAACTCGATTTTGATGTCGATGCGGACGATTTTTTTAAAATCGCCACCGAGTTTGGCGATATTGGCGCGAAGATCACCCGGGTTAACGAACGATTTATTATTAAGATCAAGCCGCCGAAAGCGTAAGCGCCCCCTGCCGCCTTGTTGGGTGCCACGCCAGCCGTCGCGGCCCGACAAGGTTTTCTTAACGAGCCGCGGTCTGACGCTCGGCAAAATAGTGCGCCGGTGTCGTCCCCATCGTTTTTTTGAACATGGTAATAAAGGCATTTACCGATTCATACCCCAGCTTAGCCGCCACGTTTTGTACCGAAACGCCGCTGGCCAGCTCCTGCAGGGCAATAATCAAATGCAGCTGCTGGCGCCAGCGCCCGAAGGTGAGGCCGGTCTCCCGCAGCATCACCCGGGCCAGCGAGCGTTCACTCAGCGCCAGGCGTTTCGCCCACACCGACAGGGTGCTGCGATCGTCAGGATGGCTGACCAGCCGGTCGGCCATCGCCCGAATTTTGGGATGTGCTGAGACGGGCAGATTCAGGCGCTGCGCCGGCATGGTCGCCAGTTCGTCAAGGGTCACTCGGGTGAGTCTCCCGGCATGGCTATCCGCCACGTAATCCGCCCCCTCATGAGTGAGTCGCTCCACCAGCTCGTGGATCAGGGGAGAGAGCGCCAGGGTGCAGCAGCTGCCAGGCAGCGCGGCAGCGCCGGGTTCAATAAACAGATAATTGAGGCGCGCGTTCCAGGTGGCGGACACACTGTGCGGAATACCACCCGGGATCCATACCGCGCAGCGAGGCGGCACAATCCACAGGTTATTTTCCGCCCGACAACTCACTGCACCATACAGCACAATAATCAACTGCCCTTTGCGATGGGTATGCACCGGCACTTCCGCTTCATATTCGACAAAATCAAGATGACAGGCGATGGCCGGGCAGGACGCGGCGTCCGGATCGTACAGCGTATTGGCAAAAGGTGATGGCATACGATTGGCCAGATTCAGGTATTTTTTGACAGAATAGAGTATTTCGCCGCAAGCGCAAGCCAGCCATAATCCGCAGCATGAACATTAACCGCTTTCGCCAGGCCTCCTGGCTGCGTGCCGCAGGCGCCGTCGCGCGCCCTTTCATGCCGCAACCGACTTCAACCGTCCTGCGCAGTGATGCCCAGGCAATACTCTTTTCCGCAAAGAGTTTCGCCGCGGCGATGCTGGCGTACTATCTTGCGCTATCCATCGGTCTGCAAAGGCCTTCGTGGGCCATCATCACTGTCTATATCGTGTCGCAGACCTCGGTGGGCGCATCGCTAAGCCGCAGCGTCTATCGCCTGGTCGGGACCCTCGTCGGCGCGGCGGCCACCGTCTTCATCGTGCCCACCTTCGTTAACCAGCCGATCCTGTGTAGCGCCATGCTGGGCCTGTGGATCGCGGGTTGCCTGTGTCTGTCGCTGCTTGAGCGCACGCCGCGCGGATACGCTTTTTTGCTGGCGGGCTACACCGCGAGCCTGATTGGTTTCCCCGCCGTCTCCGTGCCCGGGACCATCTTTGACCTCGCGGTCATTCGGGTGGAAGAGATCGCCATCGGTATCTTGTGCGCCGGATTGATTCACCGCTCCGTGCTGCCGGTGCGCATCGCCGGGCGGTTTAACAGCACGCTGGCACAGACGCTGGCAACCGCCCGGCAGCGGATCGCCGATACGCTGGCCGGTAAGCCGGTGGCGGCGGAAACCCTGCGGCTGGCGCTGAGCCTGCAGTTTCTGCAGGGCATCAACCACCATCTTCCCTGGGATGACGGTCTCTCGGTTCCCCACCGCCAGGCCAGAAAAGCGATCCACGACCGGCTGGCGCGACTGTTGATTGTTAATGGCGAATTGTATGACCGTTTACAGAGGTGCGGGCAGCCACCTGACGACCTGCAGACGCTGCTAACGGAGGCAGAGGTCTGGCTGAGAGGTCCGGAAGCCCACAGAACGGCGCTCTCCGCCGACAGGCTACTCTCCCGCTGCGAGCCGCTCATCAACCGATGCGCCCCTGCGCAGACGCTGAACGAGGCGCTGCGCGTTAGCCTGGTGCGCCACCTGGCGGAAGCCATCCGTCTCCTGCAGCAGAGCGAACGGCTGGCGAAGGCGATTTATCACCGCCGATCGCCAACCCTGCCCCCTGACGCCCACGCGGCAAAGGGCTATGTTTTCCATCGCGATCCGCTCAGCGCCCTGCGGACCGCCTTCGGCGCCTTCGTCATCATCCTCAGCGGCTGCCTGATCTGGATAGGCTCTGCCTGGCCCGATGGCGGCACTGCGGTCTCGATCCTCGGGGTCTGCTGTAGCCTGTTCGCCAGCTTCGATGCGCCGGCGGCGCAGCTGGTGAAATACCTGATCGGCTGCGTGTGGGGCGTGCTGTTCAGCCTGCTGTATAGCTTCGCCCTGCTGCCGCAGGTGAGCGAATTTGTCCTGCTGGCGGCGATGCTCGCCCCGGTCTATCTGCTGGCCGGTTCGCTGCAGGCGCGGCCGCCGACCACCTTTATGGCGATGGGCATCACCCTGACGCTGCCGATATTGTGCGAACTGGGCCCCAGTTATCAGGGGGATTTCGCGACGGCGATGAATACCTCTATCGCGCTGTTTGTCGCCATCGGCTATGCCGCGTTTGGTATGCGCCTGCTGCAAACCGTGCAGGCCGATGCCGCTGTCCATCGTCTGCTGACGCTGTGCCGTCGCGATATCCGCCGCGCCGCGCGGGGCCGACTGGCGCACAATGCCCACCGCTGGACCAACCTGATGATCGACCGGACCGCTTTACTGCTGCCGCGGCTACCGCAGAGCGGGCCAACCGCAGGTCAACTGCTGGACAAGATGCTGCACGATATTCGTACCGGCCTGGCGGTGATCCACCTGCGCCGTAGCTATCAGCCGATGGATCGCGAAACGGATCCCCCTGTGCAGACGCTGCTTGACGCCCTTAAACAGGAGCCGGGCATAGAGGCCCTCGCGCAGCCTGTTGACGCGCTGTTGGCCCACGGTTTACCGGCTGATGCCGCCTCACATGAGCGCGCGGAAGCGCTCATTTCCCTGTATTGCGCCTTACACCGGCCTGAGGAGAGCCAAAACCATGCGTGATCTCGCGATGGGCGGGGTATTTTTCCCCGGCCTGCTGGTTGTCGGCCTTGTCGCCCTGCTCGCGACGCTGCTGCTGCAACCGCTTATTTTCTCCGTCCGGGGCCTGGGCCGCTTGCCCTGCCGCCCGCTGTGGGGGCTTTCCCTCTATATCGCACTCTTTTTCCTGCTCCTGCAGGAGGTTAACACGCTGGGGTTTGCCGTATGACAGTCTATCTCACTCTTCTGGGCCGCTACGCCCTGACCTTAGGCGCCGTTGCCGCCGCCGCGCTACTGGCTTTCATTCTCTGGAAACAGGAGGCGCAAACGCCCTGGACCCGCGATGGTCGGGTACGGGCCGACGTGGTGCAGATCGCTCCCGATGTCTCGGGACCGGTGGCCAGCGTGGCGGTAAAAGACAACCAGTGGGTCAATCGGGGAGATGTGCTCTATTCCATCGATCCGCGCTGGCTGAAGCTGGCGGTCAGTAGCGCCCAGGCGGAGGTGGAAGCCCGACGCCAGGAGATGGCGATGCGCCAGGATGCCGCCAGACGACGGGCGCAGATCCAGGGCGTCATCTCCAGCGAAGATCTGAAACAGACCAATAGTGCGGCCAGCGTCGCGGCCGCTAACTACCAGGGCGCGCTGGCGGCACTGGCGCTGGCGCAACTGAATTTAGCGCATGCCACCGTGCGGACGCCGGTGGCCGGGTACGTCACCCATCTGCGGCTACGCCCGGGCGACTATGCCACCGCCGGAGTGACGAAAGTGGCCATTATCGATGGCCAGCGTTTCTGGGTGGTGGGGTATTTTGAAGAGACCCGTCTGCGCCACATCCACGTTGGCGATACCGCACATATCACGCTGATGGGGTATGATCCGGTCATTACCGGCCATGTCGAGAGTATCGGACACGGGATCGGCGATACCAATGATGAGACCGGTGCCCTGGGCCTGCCGGAGGTCGAGCCGACCTTCAGCTGGGTGCGGCTGGCGCAGCGTGTGCCGGTACGCATCCATATCGATACCCTGCCCGAGGGGGTGGAACGGGTCGCCGGCTTGTCCGCGACTGTCTCGGTCATTCCCGCGCGGTTGGCGCGACGCGCCGGCAAATCCTCACCTGCCGGCGCGAATCAGGCTCAGTGATAGCCCTCGCTGCCGGAGACTTTGCCGCGAAAGACGTAATAGCTCCAGGCGGTATACATCAGGATCACCGGGATAATGAGCAGCGCCCCCGGCAGCATAAACACCTGGCTGGAGGGCGGCGCGGCGGCATCCCACAGGGAGATATTCGGTGGGATAATGTTCGGCCAGACGCTGATCCCCAACCCGCTGAAGCCGAGGAAAATCAGGCCCAGCGTCAGGATAAATGGGCGGGCGTGGCTGGCGGGGCGCGCGCTCAGGCGCCAGATCCACAGGCTCAGCGCCAACACCAGAATCGGCACCGGCACGAACCAGAAGAAATTGGGTAGCGTAAACCAGCGCTCCGCCACATAGCGCCAGCCCAACGGCGTCCAGACGCTGACCACCGCGATCACCACCATCAGTGCCAGCAGCACCTT
>NZ_PJDK01000006.1:0-123232 GCF_002837615.1 Klebsiella sp. X1-16S-Nf21 | reverse complement strand
CGCGACACTACCGCGCCAAATGCTATGTGGAAAAAGCGACCTTATGGCCAGCTGGCGAAGTGTGCTGAGGCTCAGGCTCTGCGTAAGGCATGGCCTGAAATTGGCCAGCAGCCCACTGCCGAAGAGATGGAAGGTAAAACGCTGGAAGTGGATGCGCGTGACGTAACGCCGCGAACCACGACAGAGGCGCTCCCCCTGGTGGCCAGTGAGGAAACGCTGCAGGCAATTACCGACCTCCTGACGTCCCTGAATAAGGACTGGGAGCAGGACTTCCTGCCTCTGTGCAGCAACATCTTCAAGCGTGACATTTTCCAGGCATCACAGCTCACCGAAGAAGAAGCGCAGAAAGGCTTTAGCTTCCTCCAGAAAAAAGCGCAGGTGGCAGCATGACACCAGAAATTATCCTTGCACGCACTGGCATTGACGTTACCGGCGTTGAACAGGGTGATGAATCCTGGCACCGCTTACGCCTGGGCGTGATCACCGCCTCGGAAGTCCATAACGTCATTTCGAAGCCGAGATCAGGCACCAAGTGGACTGACATGAAAATGTCTTATTTCCACACGCTGCTCGCAGAGGTATGCACCGGCGCGGCGCCGGAAGTTAACGCCAAGGCGCTGGCATGGGGAAAACAGTACGAGGCAGACGCTCGCACCTTGTTTGAGTTCACCACCGACGTGCAGGTAACCGAGTCGCCAATCCTCTTTCGTGACGAAGGCATGCGCACCGCCTGCTCACCTGATGGCCTGTGCAGTGATGGCCGCGGCCTTGAGCTGAAGTGTCCTTTCACCTCTCGCGACTTCATGAAATTCCGGCTTGGCGGCTTCGAGGCTATCAAATCCGCCTACATGGCCCAGGTGCAATTCAGCATGTGGGTAACCGGGAAGGATGCCTGGTATTTCGCAAATTATGACCCTCGCATGAAGCGAGAAGGCATTCACCACGTGGTTGTTGAGCGCGACGACAAATACATGTCCGACTTCAACGAAATGGTGCCGGAGTTCATCAGCAAGATGGATGAATCGCTGTCGGAGATCGGTTTCACCTTCGGGGAGCAGTGGAAATGAAACATTACCGCGACGCCATAACCGTAGGGAAAGTGAAGTGCATGTACTCCGTCCTTCATCGTGGCTGGCTAATGCCATCTGGTGAAGTGGTAAGAAACCCGTTAAAGGCTCAGCGGCTGGCTGAAGAGCTGGACACGAAAAGAGGTGCGCAATGAACCGCTACTCACTTATCTATGCTGACCCGGCCTGGTCTTACGGGAACACGATCAGCAACGGCGCCGCCGTCGATCACTACCCCACCATGAGCTTGCTCGATATGAAGCGGCTCCCGGTATGGGAGCTCGCCGCGGATAACGCTGTGCTGGCGATGTGGTACACCGGCACCCACAACCAGGAGGCGATCGAGCTGGCCGAGGCCTGGGGCTTTACGGTGCGCACAATGAAGGGTTTCACCTGGGTGAAGTTCAACCAGCTGGCCGAGCTGCGCATTACCAAGGCTCTGGCAGAGGGAGAGGTTGCAGACTTTTACGACTTCCTCGACCTGCTGAATGCCGAGACGCGCATGAACGGTGGCAACCATACCCGCGCCAATACCGAAGACGTGCTGATCGCCACCCGCGGCGCCGGTCTGGAACGCAAGCACGCCGGCATTAAGCAGGTGGTCTACAGCCCACTCGGCGCGCACAGCGAGAAACCGTGGGAAGTTCGCCACCGTCTGGAGCTGCTCTACGGCGACGTGCCTCGGATTGAGCTTTTCAGCCGCAGCGGTGCGCCAGGCTGGAGCCACTGGGGCAACCAGTGCACCACCGCTTCCGTTGAGCTGATCCCCGGATGCGCCATCGACGTTGTTAAGACGGAGGCAGCATGAGCGCGGCAGCTTACTACAACGAGATTGACCCATTCGCGGCGCAGTGGCTGCGTAACCTCATAGCCGCCGGGCATATCGCCCCGGGCGAAGTTGACGAACGGAGTATTGAAGATGTCACACCTGACGACCTCAGAGGATTTACCCAGTGCCACTTTTTCGCCGGGATTGGTGGATGGTCATATGCTCTGCGTCTGGCCGGATGGCCGGATAACAGACCGATTTGGACAGGAAGTTGCCCATGCCAGCCTTTCTCCTCGACTGGCAAAGGCGCTGGGTTTGGTGACGACAGACATTTGTGGCCAGCCTTTGGCTGGCTTATCAAGCAGTGCCGACCTCAGCGCATCGCTGGCGAGCAAGTTGCAGGTGGTCGTGCGGATCCATGGTTCGACCTTGTACAAAATGACGTGGAAAGAATGGGCTACGCCTTCGGGCTTACGCCGTTCCCGGCTGCGGGTGTCGGGGCGCCGAACGAGCGAGAGCGGGCCTACTGGGTGGCCGACGCCAACCTGCAATACGAATCCACAGCCAGAAACGAAGCGCGGACTGCAGAACCTGTCCGGAGCGGTGAAATTATCTGGCTGGCAAACTCCGCTCGCGAACGACGCGACGGGGTCGACCCATTGCTACAGCGGAAAGAACCCGGACGGTACTCCCAAAGTCTGCCTGAAATTACCGGGAACCGTTCTACTGACGGGTTGGGTAACTCCAACGTCACGCGACTGGAAGGACTCAGCGGGAATGACGGCGCAGCGGGACGGGAAGGAACGACTGGACCAGCTGCCGCGCCAGGCGTTCACCTGCGGGCCCTTGAGGTTAACGGTTTTTGGCGAGATGCGGACTGGCTCTTTTGTCGAGATGGCAAATGGCGTCCAGTTGAACCCGGCACATTCCCGCTGGTTGATGAGGCTGCCGCACGCCTGGGACGAGTCGAGCCCGGGGTGGCAAGAGTGGCAAGCAGCAACCGCGTCGGCCGCCTGAAGGGTTACGGCAACGCCATAAACGCACAGGCAGCTGCGGCTTTCATTCGAGCTTATATGGGGGTCGCATGACGCCAGAAGAAAAAGAAAACGCTCTCCGCGCCCAGGCTCGTCGCTGCGCAGAAGAGATAACCAAAGCGATGAGCGTAAAGCCTAAACCGAAGTGGAACGCTGTATGCCCCCCCATCCTTCGCAAGCACTACGAGAAGGTAAAGCCGATGGGTGTCAGCCTGGTGAAATTTGTCAGTGTTATTGGGCGGCTGAGCGGCCGCTACGGAGTGGAATCATGAAGCTGAAAATGTATACCCCATCCGGGTCTGTAATCGTCGAAACCAACGACGTAGCCCAGTTTTACCCGGACGCTGAAAGCGGCGGAGAGCTGACCACAATCGAACTGGTTTCGCCAACCGGCGGCCATGGGAAGGTGGCAGTAAAACATAGCTTCCACCAGGTGGCTGGCGCTCTCGCCACGGCCTGGAAAATGGATGAAGACAAGGCAGGTGCAGCATGAGCAAATACCCAAGAGTCGGCAGTGTTGCCGCCAAAAGCAAAAATACCTCTGCCAAATGCAAGTGCGGTGCAGTTGCGAAGTTTAAAACCACGGTGGAAGTAAATGTTTTCCGTGGTGACGACGAAGTGATCTGGTCTTGTAACGAGCATAAAAAAGACTGTTCATTTTTGGTCGACTGGCAAGGCGGTGCAGCATGAGCAAATACGTAAATCTTGATATCGCGATAATGAGCAAGCTTAGCGAGACACCCTCTCCATTCAGCCGCCTGTTCTCTGGTGACGTAGGGGCTGAGTGCGTCGATATAGCGAGGGATGAAGGGGATAAAAAAGAGCCGTTCCGCATCCTCGACCGCCGATTACAGGCCTTGCGTAAATTGGGGGTGATTGCCCATGTGAAAGGTAAAGGATGGGTGAAGTTATGAGCTCAGAAATCATCGATCAGGCCAACGAGCTGGCAGAGCGCCGGCTGGAAATGACCATCCAGAACATGCGCATCAACCATGCGACGGTGTCGGCTACTCACTGCCGCGACTGCGGGGAAGAGATACCCGAGCGGCGCCGGGAACTGGTGGCGGGCTGTCAGCGCTGCGCTGACTGTCAGGAAGAAGAGGAATTACGCGGTAAGCATCGGAGGTGATATGGCATCTGACAAACCGATAACAGCACAGCAGGCCGCCGATTTGCTCATCGTGTCTGCGCGGGTGATCTACCGCCTGATTGAGTCTGGGGAGCTCGCCGGCCGCAAGGTCGGCAACAAGTACAGAACTACTGAGGCGGCGTGTATTGCATATTTGAAAACCCCGCGCGATCCTGTCATCGCGAACGCGGGTGAACATAAAGGAGAAGTTTTATGTCAATCACCCTCAGGGGCGGCGTGTGGCACTGTCATTTCTTTACGCCGTCAGGAAAAAGAGTTAGGCGATCTCTTGGCACGGGGGACAAAAAGCAGGCTCAGGAGCTCCACGACAAGCTGAAGGCGGAAGCGTGGCGGGTTGACCAGATCGGCGACCTGCCCGTCAGAACCTTCGAAGAGTGCTGCATCCGGTGGCTGCGGGAAAAGGACCATAAGCGATCGCTGGATGATGACAAAACCAAAATTGAGTTTTGGCTGCAGCATTTTTCCGGCCGTGATGTCTCGAAGATAACGGCGGAGGAAGTTCACGAAGCCGTTAACGGGATGATCAACCGTAAGCACCTGCAGGTGTGGGAGAGTAAACGTGATGCCGCGGTGAGGAAGGATAAGCCTGTTCCGGAATACAAACCACGGCAGGTTTCGCAGGCTACGAAGGCGCAACACCTTTCCTTCATTCGTTCCCTTCTCAGGGCCGCGGCGAATGACTGGGGCTGGATAAAAACAGCTCCTGTTATCAAAACCCGCAAGCCGATCAGTAAGCGGATACGGTGGCTGACCAGAGAAGAAGCTGAGCGGTTGATCGAGTGCATGCCGGAGAGCATTAAGCCAGTGGTGATATTTGCACTGGCAACCGGCCTGCGCCGCTCAAACATCATCGGGCTTGAGTGGCAGCAGGTCGATATGCAGAGAAAGGTTGC
This sequence comes from Klebsiella sp. X1-16S-Nf21, assembly GCF_002837615.1. Lineage (NCBI taxonomy): Bacteria > Pseudomonadati > Pseudomonadota > Gammaproteobacteria > Enterobacterales > Enterobacteriaceae > Klebsiella > Klebsiella sp. X1-16S-Nf21. The sequence continues at coordinate 118,319 of NZ_PJDK01000006.1, read as the reverse complement.
ATGGGTAAATCCGGAGAACGCAAAAGCGGGCAAGGCGATTGGCGTAGCTCTGAATGATACCGCATGCAGGGTATTAAGGGATCAGATAGGGAAGCATTCCCGATGGGTGTTTGTTCACACGACGGCAAAGCATCGCCCTGATGGAACACTGACGCCCGCGGTTAGAAAAATGCGGGTGGATGACAATAACGCCTGGCGCGCCGGGTTGAAAAAAGCGGGGATCGAGGATTTCCGTTTTCACGACCTCCGGCACACCTGGGCGAGCTGGCTAATTCAGTCCGGAGTCCCGCTTTCTGTACTGCAGGAAATGGGAGGATGGGAGAGCATCGAGATGGTGCGTCGTTATGCTCACCTGGCGCCGAACCACCTGACCGAACACGCACGGAAAATTGACGCCATTTTTGGCGCTAGCGACACAAATACGACACAAGGAGGAAATCAGGCTGGCTTAAAACTGGCGTAAGTTATTGTTTCTTAATGGCACGCCCTACAGGATTCGAACCTGTGACCTACGGCTTAGAAGGCCGTTGCTCTATCCAGCTGAGCTAAGGGCGCCCTGAGAAGCGAGTGCTTCGCGGAGTGAAACGCCTGGAATTATACGGTCCACGTCCGTTGAGTCAATCCATTTTGCCAGGAAACTGCGGGGCTTATACGATGCTGGCGAAATATCCCTCAGCAACTGTACAAGAAGCATACCACCGGAGCTCATGCGCGCGAAAATTCACTTAGTGGCCAGGCGCAACACACCAATGACCCTGGACTTAACAGGGTCAAAACAGGCTAAATTCACCGCAGACAGGATAAAACAGCAAACGAGGACTGACAGCGAGGCCCGCTTCTGACAAAATATCCTCATCCCCCTTTCGTAAAGATACAGATGGAATCCTCTCTCTGATGGCAGCAAAAATTATTGACGGTAAAACGATTGCGCAGCAGGTACGCTCTGAGGTTGCGGAAAAAGTGAAGGCTCGCGTTGCGGCCGGAAAACGCGCCCCTGGGCTGGCCGTCGTGCTGGTCGGTAGCAACCCGGCCTCGCAGATTTATGTCGGCAGCAAGCGCAAAGCATGTGAAGAAGTGGGCTTCGTCTCCCGCTCTTACGATCTCCCGGAAACCACCAGCGAAGCCGAGCTGCTGGAGCTTATCGACACCCTGAATGCCGATAAGACCATCGACGGTATTCTGGTTCAGCTGCCCCTCCCCGCAGGGATCGACAACGTCAAAGTACTCGAGCGCATCGCGCCGGATAAAGACGTCGACGGCTTCCATCCCTACAACGTTGGCCGCCTGTGCCAGCGGGCGCCGCGCCTGCGTCCGTGCACTCCGCGCGGTATCGTGACCTTGCTGGAACGCTACAATATCGACACCTACGGCCTCAATGCGGTGGTCATTGGCGCGTCCAATATCGTCGGTCGCCCGATGAGCATGGAGCTGCTGCTGGCCGGCTGCACCACCACCGTGACCCACCGCTTTACCAAAAACCTGCGCCATCACGTCGAAAACGCCGACCTGCTGATCGTTGCAGTAGGTAAACCGGGCTTTATTCCTGGCGAGTGGATTAAAGAAGGGGCGATTGTGGTCGATGTCGGCATTAACCGTCTGGAAAGCGGCAAAGTGGTCGGCGACGTGGTGTATGAAGACGCCGCCGAACGCGCATCCTACATCACCCCGGTTCCCGGCGGCGTTGGCCCGATGACCGTCGCCACCCTGATTCAGAACACGCTGCAGGCGTGCGAAGAGTATCACGACGTTGAGGAGGCCTGAGATGGCGACATTTTCCTTAGGTAAACACCCGCACGTTGAGCTGTGCGATCTGCTGAAGCTGGAAGGCTGGAGCGAAAGCGGCGCCCAGGCGAAAATCGCTATCGCTGACGGGCTGGTGAAAGTTGACGGCGCGGTGGAAACCCGCAAACGCTGCAAAATCGTCGCCGGTCAGACGGTGAGCTTTGAAGGCCAGAGCGTCACCGTCACGGCCTGACAGCGAAAAGAAAAACGCCCGCTTTTGCGGGCGTTTTTTTATGGCTTACTTCCGGCGCCAGGTGGTGCCCTGCGGGCCATCTTCCAGCACAATGCCCATCTCGTTGAGACGGTCACGCGCCGCATCCGCCGCCGCCCAGTCTTTCGCTTTACGCGCGTCCAGACGCTGCTGGATGAGCGATTCGATCTCCGCCACTTCCGCGTCGTCAACCTGCGCGCCGCTCTGCAGGAACGCCTCCGGCTCCTGCTCCAGCAGACCCAGCACCGAGGCAAGCTTACGCAGGTGGGCCGCCATGGCGTTCGCCGCGGCCGCGTCCTCGGTTTTCAGACGGTTCACTTCACGCGCCATATCGAACAGCACCGAGTAGGCTTCCGGGGTGTTGAAGTCGTCGTCCATCGCCTCGATAAAGCGTGCTTCGAAGGCTTCGCCACCCGCCGCGTCGACGGATTTGTCCGTCCCGCGCAGCGCGGTGTACAGACGCTCCAGCGCCGAACGCGCCTGCTTGAGGTTCTCTTCGCTGTAGTTCAGCTGGCTGCGATAGTGGCCGGACATCAGGAAGTAGCGAATCGTCTCCGCATCGTAATACTTCAGCACGTCGCGGACGGTAAAGAAGTTACCCAGCGATTTCGACATCTTCTCGCGGTCAACCATCACCATGCCGGAGTGCATCCAGTAGTTAACGTACTCGCCGTCATGGGCGCAGGTGGACTGGGCGATTTCGTTTTCATGATGCGGGAACATCAGATCCGAACCACCGCCGTGAATATCGAAGTGGTTGCCGAGCTGCTTGCAGTTCATCGCCGAGCACTCGATATGCCAGCCCGGACGACCCGCGCCCCACGGCGACGGCCAGCTTGGCTCGCCCTCTTTCGACATCTTCCACAGGACAAAGTCCATCGGATTCCGCTTGACATCAACCACGTCGACGCGCGCCCCCGCCTGCAGCTGATCGAGATCCTGACGCGACAGCAGACCGTAGTTCGGGTCCGTCGGCACGTCAAACATCACGTCGCCGTTATCTGCCACGTAAGCATGGCCCTTAGCGATCAGCTGCTCGGTGATCTCAATGATCTCCGCGATATGGTGCGTTGCGCGCGGTTCGCTGTCGGGACGCAGAATATTCAGCGCGTCAAAATCTTTGTGCATTTCGGCAATCATGCGATCGACCAGCGCGACAAAGCTTTCGCCGTTTTCATTAGCGCGCTTAATGATTTTGTCGTCGATATCGGTGATATTGCGCACGTACTTTAGCTTATAGCCAAGAAAACGCAGATAGCGCGCCACGACGTCAAAGGAGACGAAGGTACGGCCATGGCCGATATGACAGAGATCGTAAACGGTAATACCACACACGTACATGCCGACTTCCCCGGCATGGATAGGTTTAAATTCCTCTTTCTGGCGCGTCAGTGTATTAAAAATTTTTAACATCGAAGATTCCGTGTAGACGTGTGTGGGTAATGAAGTCTCTATAATACCCATAATTCAGACCGGACGCAGCACACATTGCAAGGTGCATCGACCCCCGCGGTTATGCTATAACACCCCCCTATATCTCACCCGACATCGGGTGCTGGCACCACACTCATCGGAACAGGATGCAAAAATGGTTACTTTCCACACCAATCATGGCGATATCGTAATCAAAACGTTTGACGACAAAGCGCCGGAAACAGTTAAAAACTTCCTGGACTACTGCCGCGAAGGTTTCTACGACAACACCATTTTCCACCGTGTTATCAACGGCTTTATGATTCAGGGCGGCGGTTTCGAACCGGGCATGAAACAAAAAGAGACCAAATCTCCGATTCAGAACGAAGCGAACAACGGCCTGAAAAACACCCGTGGTACGCTGGCAATGGCCCGTACTCAGGCGCCGCACTCCGCCACCGCCCAGTTCTTCATCAACGTGGCCGATAACGACTTCCTGAACTTCTCTGGCGAAAGCCTGCAGGGTTGGGGCTACTGCGTTTTCGCCGAAGTGGTTGAAGGCATGGACGTGGTAGACAAAATCAAAGCGGTTGCCACCGGCCGCAGCGGCATGCACCAGGATGTGCCGAAAGATGATGTGATCATCAAAAGCGTCACCGTCAGCGAGTAATTCGTGGCGACACTTTTTATTGCAGATTTGCACCTGCAAACAGAAGAACCGGCGATCACCGCCGGTTTTCTGCGTTTTTTACAGGGCGAAGCCCGCCAGGCGGACGCTCTGTATATCCTTGGCGATCTGTTTGAGGCGTGGATCGGCGATGACGATCCGAACCCGTTGCATCAGCAAATTGCTACGGCAATCAAAGCCGTCGTCGACGCCGGCGTGCCCTGCTACTTCATCCACGGCAACCGCGATTTTCTCGTCGGCCAGCGCTTTGCCCGCCAGAGCGGGATGCTCCTGCTCGCCGAAGAAGAGCGACTGGACCTCTATGGCCGTGAAGTGTTGATTATGCATGGCGACACGCTGTGCACCGATGACCCAGGCTATCTGGCGTTTCGCGCCAAAGTCCACACCCCGTGGATCCAGCGTCTGTTCCTGGCCCTGCCGCTGTTTATCCGCCGCCGCATCGCCGCCCGCATGCGCGCCGACAGCAAAGCCGCCAACAGCAGTAAATCAATGGACATTATGGATGTGAATCCACAGGCGGTAGTTGACGTCATGGAAAGACATCATGTGCAGTGGCTGATCCACGGCCATACCCATCGCCCGGCGGTCCATGAACTGCAGGCCAACGGCCAACCCGCATGGCGCGTGGTACTTGGCGCCTGGCACAGCGAAGGTTCGATGGTCAAGGTGACGCCGGACGACGTCGAACTGATCCACTTTCCGTTCTAGTTCCTGCGCGAGCACAATTCCGAAACCGTCTTTTGCCCGGGTAAAGGTGCGCGCTTCACCGCGTCCTGCATGCTAGTCTCCCACGACATCACTCTCAAGGAACGAGCATGAACAGAAAAAAGTGGAGTCAGCCGCTGATGTGGGGAACGATCATCGCGATCCTCAATCCGTTAGGGGTAAGTTATATCGCCTTAATCGGCGTCGCTATCGGCAACACGCTGACGTTTGTCTGGTGTGCAATGCTGGCGTGGGCCATCTATTTCTATGCCATTTATTTGCTCTGTACTCGCCCCCACGATAGCCGGCTGGTACAAATCTATTTACTGGTGATGGGCACCCTGATGCTCCCATGGGGGGTAGTGCTGCTCATCACCTGCATCATGAATGAGATAAAGGCCAATAAGCCGCGATCGACGTCATCACTGAACGAGACAAAAGACGGCTAACCATGCGCACGCAACCGTTTTCCTTGCTGGCAGTTCATGCTATTCTCTGTGGCCTCTAAAGCAGTGTGAAACACACCCACAGGAGTTTTAAGACGCATGTCTTCCCGCAATAATTCGGCGCGTATCGCCATCGTGATGGGGTCCAAAAGCGACTGGGCTACCATGCAATTTACCGCAGAAATCCTTGATGCCCTGAACGTTCCGTACCATGTCGAAGTGGTCTCCGCCCACCGTACGCCTGATAAGCTGTTCAGCTTTGCTGAAAGCGCCGAGAGCCACGGTTATCAGGTGATTATTGCAGGGGCAGGCGGCGCGGCGCATCTGCCGGGCATGATTGCGGCGAAAACCCTGGTGCCGGTGCTCGGCGTACCGGTTCAGAGCGCGGCCTTAAGCGGTGTCGACAGCCTCTACTCCATTGTGCAAATGCCGCGCGGCATTCCGGTCGGTACGCTGGCTATCGGCAAAGCTGGCGCAGCGAATGCTGGCCTGCTCGCCGCGCAGATCCTTGCCCAGCATGATGCCGAACTGCACCAGCGCCTGAGCGCCTGGCGTCAGGCACAAACCGATGAAGTGCTGGATAACCCGGATCCGCGGGGTGCGGCATGAAACAGGTATGCGTGCTCGGTAACGGTCAGTTAGGCCGCATGCTGCGCCAGGCCGGTGAGCCGCTGGGCATCGCCGTCTGGCCGGTCGGCCTGGAAGCCGACCCGGAAGCGGTGCCGTTCCAGCAGAGCGTCATCACGGCAGAAATTGAACGCTGGCCGGAAACCGCCCTCACCCGCGAGCTGGCCCGCCATCCGGCGTTCGTCAACCGCGATGTCTTCCCGATTATCGCCGACCGCCTGACGCAAAAGCAGCTGTTCGACAAGCTTGGCCTGGCCACTGCCCCGTGGCAGCTGCTGGCGGATAAAAGCGAATGGCCGGCGGTGTTTGCCCGCCTTGGCGAGCTGGCGATCGTTAAGCGTCGCGTCGGCGGCTACGACGGCCGCGGCCAGTGGCGCCTGCGCGCTGACGAAACCGCGCAACTCCCGGAGGATAACTACGGCGAGTGCATCGTCGAGCAGGGGATTAACTTCTCCGGCGAAGTGTCGCTGGTGGGCGCCCGCGCCCATGACGGTAGCACCGTCTTCTACCCGCTGACCCGCAACCTGCATCAGGACGGTATTCTGCGCGCCAGCGTGGCCTTCCCGCAGGCCAATGCCCGCCAGCAGGAACAAGCGGAAAGCATGCTGACGGCGATCATGAACGAGCTGAACTACGTCGGCGTGATGGCGATGGAGTGCTTCGTCACCGCCGAGGGGCTGCTGATCAACGAGCTGGCGCCGCGCGTGCACAACAGTGGCCACTGGACGCAAAATGGCGCCTCCATCAGCCAGTTTGAACTGCATCTGCGAGCGATTACCGACCTGCCGCTGCCGCCGCCGGTGGTCAACAGCCCGTCGGTGATGATCAACCTGATCGGCACCGATCTCAACTACGACTGGCTGAAGCTGCCGCTGGTGCACCTGCACTGGTACGATAAAGAGGTGCGTCCGGGTCGTAAAGTCGGCCACCTGAACCTCACCGACAGCGATACCGATCGCCTGAGCGCGACGCTGGAAGCGATCAAGCCGCTGCTGCCGCCGGAGTACACCAGCGGCCTGTTCTGGGCGCAATCGCAGCTCAGCTAGGCCCTGCGTGCCGGGGATTTGATCTATCCCCTTCCCCGGCACACCTTGAGGCGCGTACAATCCCCCCCTTGCTGTAAAGCCCATTTCTGTTTTGACTTCAGAGGATACCCCATGACCAATGGGACGGATTATCGCGCCATTCTCGCCAGCGATACGCCACTGATTGACGTACGCGCCCCGGTGGAGTTTAGCCAAAGCGCGATGCCGGCGGCGATCAACCTGCCGCTGATGAATGATGAAGAACGCGCCGCGGTCGGCACCTGCTACAAGCGTCAGGGGCCAGAGGCGGCGCTGGCGCTCGGCCATAAGCTGGTTGATGGCGACCTGCGCGCCAGCCGGATCCAGGCGTGGCTGGAAGCGTGCGCCCGTTACCCGCACGGTTACCTGTGCTGCGCCCGCGGCGGCCAGCGATCGCATATCGTCCAGCAGTGGCTGAAAGACGCTGGCGTGGAGTACCCCCTGATCGTCGGCGGCTATAAAGCGCTACGCCAGGCGGCGATCCAGGCCACCGACGAACTGGTACAGCGCCCGATTGTGCTGATTGGCGGCTGCACCGGCAATGGCAAAACTCAGCTGGTCTGCTCGCGACCGGACGGTATCGATCTGGAAGGGCTTGCCCATCACCGCGGTTCTTCATTCGGTCGAACCCTGCAGGATCAGCACCCGCAGGCCACCTTTGAAAACCACCTGGCGGTCAGCCTGCTTAAAAAAGCCGAACAGCAGACCCGCTGGGTGCTGGAAGATGAAGGCCATATGATCGGTGCCAACCATCTGCCGGAGTGCCTGCGCCTCCGCATGGCGCAATCGCCGCTGGCGGTGGTGGAAGATCCATTTGACGTTCGCCTCGAACGGCTGCGCGAAGAGTATTTCGATCGCATGTATCGCGACTTTATCGCCGCGTATGGCGAAGAGAAAGGCTGGCAGGCATACGGCGAGTACCTCCATCACGGTCTGTTTGCCATCCGCCGTCGCCTGGGGCTGCAGCGTTTTGCTCAGTTGACTGAACGGCTCGATGAGGCGCTGGCGCAGCAGCAGCGCACCGCCAGCACCGAGGCGCACTTCGCCTGGCTGGTGCCGCTGCTGGAAGAATACTACGACCCGATGTATCGCTATCAGTTGGGGAAAAAAGCCGGGAAGATTATTTTTCGTGGCAACTGGCAGGAGGTCGCCGCCTGGCTGGCGAAGTAATCGCATGCGCTATTGTCCCGGCTTGCGGCGTAAACGCCTTAGCCGGGCTACTGGTCGGCGCGATTTATAGCCCCGGTAGCGCAGCGCGACCGGGGAGTTGTGACCGCTTAGAAGTCGTAACGCAGACGCACCAGGTTCATATCCCCCAGGTTGTCGGTGCTGGAGGTAAACACGTGTTCGTAGTCAACGCGGAAACCGTAATCCAGCTGGAAGCTGATCCCCAGACCGTTATCGATACGCTGGTAGTTGCGGCCATTCACGTACTGCAGGCGGTCGCCCATAAAGTACGGCTGAATAGATTTAACAGCGTATTGATTGATCGGGAATTTATAGCCCGCAAAATATTCAATCCCCCAGGCGTCGCCGGCGAAGTAGTTATGCACATCGGTTTTTTTGGTGGTGAGGAAGTTCTGATACCAGCCGCCGCCGAAGGAGAAGGTCCAGTTATCCGGGGTCCAGCTCAGCGCGGTACCGACGATGTTCTGGTCATAGGTTTTGTTGTCGGCGCTTGACGGGTCGCGCATTTCGGCGCGAGTGTAGTTCCACGCAGTACCCCAGGTCAGGTCCTTCATGATGTGGTAGTCCGCACCAATAGAACCGCCGCCTTTACGCTTGTAGCGCAGGCCGTTGCCCGGCAGATACTCACTATCTTCGAACAGATAAGAGCCGTATAGATCGACATCACCCACGGTTTTCTTATATTTCAGCATATTACGTGAACGATAGGAGCCATCGTAATCGCCGTTAATACCGTTTCCCGGGGCCTGGCCGATCATGTCGTAGTCCCAGATATCGGTTTTCACCCCCACCACATCATAGTAAATGCTGTTCTGCTGCCCGTAGGTTAACGTGCCCCAGGTATCGCTTTTCAGGCCGGTATACAGCATGCGGCGGGTGGTATTGTTTGCGCCTTCCGCGTAGTGGTTATCCCAGTCAAACAGTGCCGGAATGTTCACCCCCAGTTCGTAGTAGCTAATCCAGCTAATATCATCGAACAGGTAGTAATCCGCCGCGAAGCGGAAACGGGTGCCACCGTCGAAACCGTTACGCTTATAGGATCCTTTATCACCATCACCGCTCATCATGTTGAACTGCGGACGAATACTCCCGCCGACGGTAAAGTTAAGCCGGCTTAACGGATCGCCCGCCTGCGGATCTTGTTTCAGCAGCGTGATCTCCGCGTGGGAAGCAAATGAAGCGAACACCAGTGTTGCGCCGATCGAGACCGCCAGCGCTTTTATTTTATGTGCCATAGTTTTTCCTTGATTAATAAGCAACCTTATATTTACCAGCTGAATATTAACCGCGAATCAATACAGCGTGTTGTCGGTTTTTTAATGTTTTGTGCGCTTAAAAATCAACGAGTTATCAATTTGTGCGCTTAAAATAAAAGCGCCGCCAAAAACGGCGGCGCATCATCAAAATGCAATAATCTTACTGGCTAAACTGACGGAACAACGCTTTCCCCTTTAACAAACGCAGCCCCAGCCCGCCGCCGCACAGAGATAACAACACCGCTCCCGTCAGCGGCAGCATCACCCACAAGCGCCAGTCCGGCGTCCAGGGGAAATCAAATACTTTCGTCTGCAGCATCGCCAGCGCCACTTCCGCGCCTATCGCCGCCACCAGTCCGGAAACCAGCCCCAGCAGGGCAAACTCCGCCCACAGCGTGGCGCGCAGCAGTGATTTACCAGCCCCCAGCGTGCGCCAGACCACCAGCTCCTGATGCCGCTGGCGCATACCGACCTGGACCTGCGCCAGCAATAGCAGCACACCGCAGGCCGTGACCAGGCCCACCATCACCTCCAGCGCCCGGCTGACCTGGGAGAGCACCTGGCCGACCTGACGCAGGATGGCGCCGATATCCAACAGGCTAACGGTGGGAAACTCGCGGTTCAACTGGGTCAACATCGCGGGACCGTTATCCCAGCGGAAGCTGGTGAGCCAGCTCTGCGGCTGCCCGTCCAGCGCCCCGGAGGGGAAAATAAAGAAGAAGTTGGGCCGCAGGCTCTCCCAGTCAACTTTGCGCACGCTGCTGACCTTCGCGCTGAAGTCCTGAGTATCGCCGGTAAAGGTCACCGTATCGCCGATCTTCACCCCCAGCCGCTGCGCCAGTCCCTCTTCAATCGATACCTCGCCCGGCTTCGGCGGCCAGCTACCGGCCACCAGCGGATTATGATCCGGACGCTGTTCGCTCCAGGTGAGATTAAGCTCGCGATTCAGCGCTTCGTCTTTGTTCCCGTCCGTGGAGTGACCGTTGATCTGCGTCAGACGAGCCCGGACGATCGGATAAAATTCCGCCGCCCGGGTCTGGTGTTCGGCGAGGAAAGTCTTCACCGGCATTATCTGCTCAGGGGCAATATTGATCAGAAAGTAGTTCGGGCTCTGCGGGGGCAACTGCTGCTGCCAGCGGTCAAGCAGATCGCCGCGCAGCACCAGCAGCAACGCCAACAGCATAAACGACAGGGAAAACGCCGCCAGCTGGCTGAGGGTCGACCACGGCTGGCGCAGCAGGCGGTTCACCGCCAGACGCAGCGGCAAGGCTTTGAGCGTCAGGCGTTTGAGCAGCCACAGCAATCCCCAGCCCACCAGGCCGCACAGCAGCGCCAGCACCACCGCCCCGGCCAGCACCGACCACAGCAGCGGGCTGCCGCCCATCAGCCAGGCCAGCCCGCCGACCACCACCGCGCAGACCACAGGAATATAGTGTTTCAGCGGCCAGACGTTAGCCACCACATCCTGACGCAGCACTCGCAGCGGCAGGGTCGCCAGCAGCAGTCGATACGGCCGCAGGCCCACCAGCAGGGAAATGACGCCTGTCGCCCCGATAGCCCACAGCCACGGCCAACCGCTGGCAGCGGGTAGTGCGGCGGGCAGCACCGGTTTGAGCATCAACAACAGCAGGCGCTCCAGCGCCAGGCCCACAACCCCGCCGCTTATCACCGACAGCGTCAGCAGCAGCAGCCACTGGCCGACGATGAGCTTGCGCAGCTGCGCCCGCCCGGCGCCCAGCGTCTTCAAAATTGCGACCAGATCGTAGCGACTGCGGCAGTAGTGGCTCATCGCCACGGCGATCGCGGCAACGGCCAGCAGCAGCGTCAACAGCGCGGATAACAGCAGGAATTGCTGCGAGCGCTCAAGGGATTTGCCCAGCGCGCTGTCGTCCTGTTCAAGGCCAGTCCAGCGATGTTCCGCGCCGAGCTTCGGCAGCAGCCATTGTTCATAATCCGCCAGCTGTTGCGCGTTACCGGCGAACTTATAGCGCCATGCGACGCGACTGCCGGGCTGCACGGCCCCGGTTTTTGCCACGTCAGCCATATTCATCATCAGTCGCGGCGCCATCTGGAAGGGGTTAAACCCTGCATCCGGCTCCTGAATCACTTCCCCGGCAATGCGCAGCGTGGCATCGCCAACGTCAATCGTATCGCCGGTTTTCAGGTTCAGGAGCGCCATCAGCCTTGGCGCCAGCAGCACGCTCCCCGCCTGCGGCTTCAGCCCCGGCGGCTGCGTCTCGAGGGTGCCATACAGCGGATAGCAGTCATCCACCGCCTTAACGTCCGCCAGCTGCGGCGTATCACCGGCGAACGTCATGGTGGCGAAGCTCAGCTGCTCGCCGACGGTCAGCCCTGACTTCCGCGCTTGCGCGATCCACTCGGCGGGTACCTCGCGCGAACTGCGCAGCGTACGGTCGCCGGCCATAAACTCACGGCTTTGCTGGCTAAGGCCTTTCTCCATCCGATCGCTTATCGACCCCAGGGCCAGCACGCAGGCCACGGCGAGGCTTAACGCCAGCCAAACGATCAGCAGCGACGGCGAGCGCCATTCGCGCCAGAACCAGCGGGCGATCATGCTTCCTCCCGCAGTTGGCCATCCACCAGGCGCAGACGGCGGTCGCAGCGCGCCGCCAGCAGCGGATCGTGAGTGACGAGGATCAGGGTGGTGCCGTGTTCGCGATTAAGCGAGAACAGCAGATCGGCAATTTTGTCCCCGGTCTGGCGATCGAGGTTGCCGGTGGGCTCATCGGCGAACAGGAGGGCCGGGCGCCCGTTGAAGGCCCGGGCCAGCGCCACCCGCTGCTGTTCGCCGCCGGAGAGCTGCGCCGGCAGGTGGTGCAGGCGTTTGCCAAGCCCCAACTGCTCAAGCAGCGCGCGGGCATCGCCCTGGCTCTCACTGTCGCTGGCGCCGCGCAGCAGCGCCGGCAGCTCGACGTTCTCCAGGGCGTTGAGCGTCGGGATGAGCATAAACGACTGAAAAACAAAGCCAACGTGCTGCGCCCGCAGCGCCGCCCGCGCCTCCTCATCCATCCGATGCAGCGGTTTGCCCAGCATCGAGACTTCCCCGCTGCTGCCATCGTCCAGGCCAGCGAGGATCGCCAGCAGGGTCGATTTACCGGAACCTGACTCGCCGATCAGGGCGATGGTCTGCCGCGGTTTGACAACCAGCTCAACTCCGGTAAGGATGGAGAGCTGATGCTCTCCCTGACCGACGGACTTCTTAAGATGATGAACTTCAAGTATGTTTTCCGCTGGCATGTGCCTTTCCTGTTTTTGTTCCTGTTTACCTGCCGCGCAATGGCGGCGGACACGCTGCTGATCCTCGGCGACAGCCTGAGCGCTGGCTATCGAATGGCGGCCAACGCCGCCTGGCCTGCGCTGCTCAATGAGAAGTGGCAGGCGAAAACACCGGTGGTGAACGCCAGCATCAGCGGCGATACCTCGCAGCAGGGGCTGGCCCGCCTGCCAGCGCTGCTTAAGCAGCATCAGCCGCGCTGGGTGCTGGTTGAGCTCGGCGGCAATGACGGGCTGCGCGGTTTTCCGCCACAGCAGACCGAGCAAACACTGCGCACCATTATTAAAGATATCAAAGCGGCCAACGCCGAGCCGCTGCTGATGCAAATTCACCTGCCGGCGAACTATGGCCGCCGCTATAATGAAGCCTTCGGCGCGATTTACCCGGCCCTGGCCAAAGAGTTCGATATTCCTCTCCTGCCTTTTTTTATGGAGGAGGTCTATCTCAAACCGCAATGGATGCAGGACGACGGCATTCACCCAAATCGCGACGCGCAGCCGTTTATCGCCGACTGGATGGCGAACCGGCTGGCTCCCTTAGTTAATCATGACTCCTGAACGCCAGGGGTCGCTGACAGGTAAAGTTATGCAAAAAACGGTTTTAGTGACAGGCTGTTCCAGCGGAATTGGTCTGGAAAGCGCGCTGGATTTAACCCGCCAGGGCTTTCGCGTGCTGGCGGCCTGCCGCAAAGCGGAGGACGTCGCGCGGATGCAGGAGCTGGGGCTAACCGGTATTTTGCTCGATCTGGATGACCCACAGAGCGTGGAGCGCGCGGCGGCGGAGGTGATTGCGCTGACCGATAATCGTCTCTATGGCCTGTTCAATAACGCCGGTTATGGCGTCTATGGCCCGCTGAACACCATCAGCCGCCAGCAGATGGAACAGCAGTTTTCCGCCAACTTTTTCGGCGCGCATCAGCTGACCATGCTGCTGCTGCCGGCGATGACGCCGCACGGCGAAGGGCGCATCGTGATGACCTCCTCGGTGATGGGGCTCATCGCCAGTCCCGGTCGCGGGGCCTATGCCGCCAGTAAATACGCCCTCGAGGCGTGGTCCGATGCGCTACGCATGGAATTGCGCCACAGTGGTATTCAGGTCAGCCTGATTGAACCGGGCCCGATCCGCACCCGCTTTACCGATAACGTCAACCAGACGCAAAGCGATAAACCCGTAGAAAATCCGGGCATCGCCGCTCGCTTTACCCTCGGGCCGGAGGCGGTGGTGGAAAAAGTGCGCCACGCTTTTACCAGCGATAAGCCAAAGCTGCGCTACCCGGTCACTCTGGTGACTCACGCGGTGGCGCTGCTCAAACGCCTGCTGCCTGCCCGCGCGATGGACAAAATTATCCACGGCTGAGTTGAAGCGCGGCATGCCGCCCCCATGTAAAACAGAAATCGACTAACGAGAAATGCCCATGTCCGAACAGAATATTGTCAATATTAGCGAAGCGAACCTGCAGCAGACGCTACAGCAGTCCATGAACGTCCCGGTGCTGTTTTATTTCTGGTCTGCCCGCAGCCAGCACTGCGAACAACTGACCCCAGTCCTCGAGCGCCTGGCCGCCCAGTATAACGGCCAGTTCACGCTGGCGAAGGTTGATTGCGACGCCGAGCAAATGCTCGCTTCACAGTTTGGTCTGCGCGCCATCCCTACAGTTTATCTGTTCCAGAACGGCCAGCCGGTGGACGGTTTTGAAGGCCCGCAGCCGGAGGAAGCGATTCGCGCCCTGCTGGATAAAGTCCTGCCGCGTGAAGAGGAGCTGAAAGCCCAGCAGGCGCTGGCCCTGATGCAGGAAGAAAAATACGCCGAGGCATTACCGCTGCTGAAGGAAGCCTGGCAGCTGTCGAATCAGGACAGCCAGATTGGTCTGCTGCTAGCGGAAACGCTGATTGCCCTGCACCGTTCCGATGAAGCGGAAAGCGTGCTGAAAACCATCCCGCTGCAGGATCAGGACACCCACTATCAGGGTCTGGTGGCGCAGATTGAGCTGCTCAAACAGGCCGCCGACACCCCGGAAATCCAGCAACTGCAGCAGCAGGTGGAACAGAATCCGGACGATGCGCAGCTGGCCTCCCAGCTGGCGCTGCAGCTGCATCAGGTCGGGCGTAATGAAGAAGCGCTGGCGCTGCTGTTCAGCCATCTGCAGAAGGATTTAGGCGCCGGCGATGGCCAGGCGCGCAAGATGCTGCAGGAGATCCTCGCCGCCCTCGGTACCGGCGATGCGCTGGCCGCCAAATACCGCCGCCAGCTGTATTCGCTGCTGTACTAATCAGAGGCGCTGACCCGGATAGCGCTACGCTTATCCGGGCTACAGATTACGCCGTGGTAGCCCGGGTAAGGCGTGAACGCCGCAACCCGGGATCGTTCATGGGTGCTTTTTCAGCTGCGTTACCACCAGCTGATGACGGGCATTGAAGAACTTCCGGTAGGTCAGATAGCCGGCGATAATCGTCGACAGGCTGGCGGTCGACAGCAGCATAAAGGTCACCATGATCTGGTACTTAATCGCCTTCACCGGGTCAATACCGGCAAAAATTAGCCCCGACATCATCCCAGGCAAGCTCACCAGCCCGACCGTTTTCGCTGAATCGACGGTGGGAATCAATGACGCGCGAATGCTCTCGCGAATCAGCCGCGCCGCAGCCATCTTCGGCGTCGCGCCGAGGCTCAGCTTCTCCTGAATCTGCTGCTGCTCGCTGCTGAAGCGCTGGCCCATATTGTTGTAGCACAGCCCCACCGCCACCATGGCGTTCCCGGCCACCATCCCGGCAATCGGGATCACCTGCATCGGCACGAAGGCGATCGACCCCGAAAAGACCAGTACCGCCAACGTTAGTCCGGCGCCGGTGGTGATGGCGATAAACGACGAGACAAAAGCTTTATCGATATATTTACTGCGCTTCTTCGCATTCCACGCCGCGTTAAAGCAGATAAACAGCACCATCAACAGCGTCAGAACCGCATGATTGACGTTAAAGATATATTTCAGCACATAGCCGACGATAATCAGCTGCACGATCGCCCGGCAAATACTCCAGATAATATCTTTTTCCAGTGCCAGTTTTTCCCGATAGCTGACCAGAATAGCGATCAGCACCAGCACCATCGACAGCGCCAGCGATTCGTTCGTAATGTTATGCCCGTTCATGCTGTACCTCCTGCATGTTTCCGCCGGCAGGTTGCAGCGTAATCACTTCATCGGCATGCGAAATTTCGTTGCGATCGTGGGTGACCCACAGAACAGCGACCTGTTTTTCCGTCGCGTAGCCATGAATAATGTCATTCACATTCTGTTTATTACTTTCATCCAGCGCGCTGGTAATTTCGTCCAGCAGCAGCACGCGCGGTAGAAATTGTAAATTGCGGATCAGCGATACGCGCTGCTTTTCCCCGCCGGACAGTTCGTTAATAGACTTTTCCAGCATATTTTCGCCAAGGCCAAAGCGCTGCAGGTCAGCCACCAGCGCCTGCGGATCGGGTTGTTTGTTGCGGATCTGCCACGGAAAAATCAGGTTATCGTAGACTGAATCACCGAACAGCGCCGGCGTCTGCGCGCAGTAAGACACCTGCTGACGATAGGTTTCCGGCGACAGCGTCGCGATATCCACATCGTCAAAAAACAGGCGTCCGGAGGTTGGGCTGAGCAGCGAGGCGATAATCTTCAGCAAGGTGCTTTTCCCGCAGCCGGAAGGCCCGGTAATCAGCTTAAATTCTCCGGGTCTGAGCTGAAGAGTGATATTGTGTAAAATAACTGCGTCGTCGGTCTTAAACCCCACACCCTCGAGACGCAAAAGCGCGTTATTTTCCTTCATGAGTCTTCCTGATTATTTTCTGAAACACCGCTAGTTTACCCCACTTTCCTTTCTCCAGGATGAGGAGAAAGATATACTCAGTTTAAACATGCGCTATTTCCTTGTAGCGCCCCACCAGGCAACAAGACAGGAGGTTTTTGATGCTGATTTTTATTCCTATCCTTATTTTCGTCGCGCTGGTCATTGTGGCCGCGGCGGTGAAAATTGTCCCGCAAGGCTATCAGTGGACGGTAGAACGTTTTGGGCGCTTTACCCAGACGCTGCAGCCGGGATTAAGCTTAGTCGTGCCGTTTATGGACCGAATCGGCCGCAAAGTGAACATGATGGAGCAGGTGCTCGACATCCCCTCGCAGGAGGTTATCTCCCGGGATAACGCCAACGTCACCATCGACGCTGTCTGCTTTATTCAGGTGATTGACGCGCCAAAGGCCGCCTACGAGGTCAGCAATCTTGAGCAGGCGATCGTCAACCTGACGATGACCAATATCCGTACCGTGCTCGGCTCGATGGAGCTGGACGAAATGCTCTCCCAACGCGACAGCATTAACACCCGTCTGCTGCATATCGTTGACGACGCCACTAATCCGTGGGGAGTAAAAATCACCCGCGTCGAAATTCGCGACGTTCGCCCGCCGGCGGAGCTTATTGCCTCAATGAACGCCCAGATGAAAGCCGAACGTACCAAACGCGCCTATATCCTTGAGGCCGAAGGGGTGCGACAGGCGGAAATTCTGAAAGCGGAAGGGGAAAAGCAGTCGCAGATCCTCAAAGCCGAGGGGGAACGGCAGTCCGCTTTCCTGCAGGCCGAAGCTCGCGAACGTTCCGCCGAAGCGGAAGCCCGCGCCACTCAGATGGTCTCCTCGGCAATCGCCTCGGGCGATATTCAGGCGATCAACTACTTCGTGGCGCAGAAGTACACCGATGCGCTGCAGCAGATTGGCGCCGCTAACAACAGCAAAGTGGTGCTGATGCCGCTGGATGCCAGTAGCCTGATGGGATCGATTGCCGGGATCAGCGAGCTGATCAAAGAAGGCGCTGGCGATCGGAAAAAATCATGATCGACATGATCTTCGCCCATCCGCATCTGTTCTGGTTAAGCCTGGGCGGGCTGCTGCTGGCGGCCGAGATGCTTGGCGGCAGCGGCTATCTGCTGTGGAGCGGCGTCGCTGGCGTGGTGACCGGCGCCCTGACCTGGCTCCTGCCGCTGAACTGGGAATGGCAAGGGACGCTGTTTGCCGTTCTCACCCTGCTGGCGGCGTGGCTGTGGTCGAAATGGCTGCGCAAGCGGGTCAAAACGCAGCGTCCGGCCGATGCTCAGCTCAACCAGCGCGGGCAGCAACTGGTGGGCCGCCGCCTGACGCTGGATGCCCCGCTGGTAAACGGCCGTGGCCATGTACGCGTGGGCGACAGCTCCTGGCCGGTGATTGCCGATGAAGACCTCGCGGCGGGCAGCAAGGTTGAAGTAATTGCCGTAGAAGGAATTACGCTACGAATCAGACCCGTCGTCCGTTAAGCCTGCGCCTTGCGATGGCAGCAGCCGGAAAGATTATCGATAATCGGGCACTCCGCGCTGTCGTCGCCGGGGCAGGATTCGGCCAGCGCCAGCAGGTGCGCGCGCATATTTTGCAGCTCGCGGATATGGTTCTCGATATCCGCCACTTTCTCCAGCGTGCGTTTTTTCACATCGGCGCTGTGCCGCGACGGGTCGTTGAACAAGGCCACCAGCTCGCGGCACTCTTCCAGGTTAAACCCCACCTGCCGCGCCTGGCGCAGCAGCGTCAGCTCATCGAGATGCTGCTGACTGTAAGTGCGGTAGCCGTTTTCGCTCCGCAACGGCGGCGTCACCAGCCCCTTCTCTTCGTAAAAACGAATCGCTTTGCTGGTTAAACCGGTTTTTTTCGCCACATCGCTGATATTCATTTTTTCTCCTTGACCTTCCCCTTGCTGGAAGGTTTAACCTTCTTAATACTCGATGAAAGAGTGGGTCTGGTCAATCGTTGACCGGAAAATTATTCAGGAGTTATTTATGTCTAACACTATCGACCTGACGCTGGATGGCCTCTCCTGCGGCCACTGCGTCAAACGCGTGAAAGAGAGTCTGGAACAGCGTCCTGACGTTGAGCAAGCCGAGGTGACCCTCACTGAAGCCCATGTCACGGGCAGCGCCAGCGCGCAAGCGCTGATTGATACCGTGAAACAAGCCGGATACGGCGCGGAGCTCAGCCACCCAAAGGCTAAACCGCTGGCAGAATCATCAATCCCGTCGGAAGCACTGACAGCGGCCACTCCTGAGCTTCCGGCAGCCCATGACGAAGATGACAGTCAACAGCTGCTGATCAACGGCATGAGCTGCGCCAGCTGCGTCTCCCGGGTACAAAACGCGCTTGCCGCGGTGCCGGGCGTCTCACAGGCGCGGGTTAACCTGGCGGAACGCACGGCGCTGGTGATGGGCAGTGCGTCCGCCGCAGAATTAGTGCAGGCGGTGGAGAAAGCCGGCTATGGCGCGGAGGCGATCGAAGACGATCTGCAACGCCGCGAACGCCAGCAGGAAACCGCTATTGCTACGATGAAGCGTTTTCGCTGGCAGGCGATTGTCGCCCTGCTGGTCGGCGTGCCGGTGATGGTCTGGGGGATGATCGGCGATAACATGATGGTCAGCGATGACAACCGTTCGCTGTGGCTGGTTATCGGCCTTGTCACCCTCGCTGTCATGGTCTTTGCCGGCGGCCACTTCTACCGCAGCGCGTGGAAAAGCCTGAAAAATGGCACCGCCACCATGGATACGCTCGTGGCGCTCGGCACCGGCGTCGCCTGGCTGTACTCGATGAGCGTCAACCTGTGGCCGCAGTGGTTTCCGATGGAAGCCCGGCATCTGTATTACGAAGCCAGCGCGATGATTATCGGCCTGATTAACCTCGGCCATATGCTGGAGGCCCGCGCCCGCCAGCGCTCCTCGAAAGCGCTGGAGAAACTGCTCGATCTGACGCCGCCTTCAGCCCGCGTGGTGACCCCTGAGGGGGAAAAGGATCTGCCGCTCGCGGAAGTTCAGGCGGGTATGACGCTGCGCCTGACCACCGGCGACCGCGTTCCGGTTGACGGCGTGATAAGCCAGGGCGAAGCCTGGTTTGATGAAGCAATGCTCACCGGCGAACCGGTACCGCAGCAAAAAGGCGATGGCGATGCCATTCACGCCGGCACCGTGGTGCAGGACGGCAGCGTGCTGTTCACCGCCAGCGCCGTCGGCAGCCAGACCACGCTGGCACGTATTATCCGCATGGTGCGCCAGGCGCAGAGCAGCAAACCGGAGATCGGCCAGCTGGCGGATAAAATCTCCGCCGTATTTGTTCCGGCGGTGGTCGCCATTGCGCTGATCAGCGCCGCGATCTGGTACGTCTTCGGCCCGGCGCCGCAGATCGTCTATACCCTGGTCATTGCCACCACGGTACTGATTATCGCCTGTCCGTGCGCGTTAGGCCTGGCGACGCCGATGTCGATTATCTCCGGCGTTGGCCGGGCGGCGGAGTACGGTGTGCTGGTGCGCGATGCCGATGCGCTGCAGCGCGCTAGCGAGCTCGACACCCTGGTGTTCGATAAAACCGGCACCCTGACCGAAGGCAAGCCGCAGGTGGTGACTGTAAAGACCTTCTCTGGCATTGATGAAGCGACTGCGGTGCGTCTTGCCGCCGCGCTGGAGCAGGGCTCAAGCCATCCGCTGGCGCGAGCGATCCTCGATAAAGCCGCCGACAGTTCGTTGCCGGAAGTGAGCGGCTTCCGCACCCTGCGCGGCCTTGGCGTCAGCGGCGAAGCGGAAGGTCATCGCCTGCTGCTCGGCAACCAGGCGCTGCTCAACGAGCAGCATATCGCCACCGGCGATATAGAAAGCGAGATGACGGCGCAGGCCTCGCGCGGCGCCACGCCGGTGCTGCTGGCGGTGGATGGTCAGGCGGCCGCGCTGTTCGCCATCCGTGACCCGCTGCGCGAAGACAGCGTCGACGCCCTGGCCCGCCTGCATCGGCAGGGCTACCGGCTGGTGATGCTTACCGGGGATAATCCCACCACCGCGAAGGCCATCGCCAAAGAAGCCGGCATTGATGAAGTGATCGCCGGCGTGCTGCCGGACGGTAAAGCCGATGCCATTAAACGACTGCAGAGCCAGGGGCACAAAGTGGCGATGGTTGGCGACGGCATTAACGACGCTCCGGCGCTGGCCCAGGCGGATGTCGGGATCGCCATGGGCGGCGGCAGCGATGTCGCTATTGAAACCGCGGCGATCACCCTGATGCGCCATAGTCTTCACGGCGTGGCCGATGCGCTGGCGATTTCGAAAGCGACCTTACGCAATATGAAACAGAACCTGCTGGGCGCGTTTGTCTACAACTCGCTGGGCATCCCGATTGCCGCCGGGATCCTCTGGCCGCTGACCGGCACCCTGCTCAACCCGGTGGTCGCCGGCGCGGCGATGGCGCTGTCGTCGATCACCGTGGTGAGTAACGCCAACCGCCTGCTGCGCTTTAAACCAAAAGAGTAAACGCCGTCAGATGAAACGGGCGCCGACGTTGTTCGGCGCCTGTATTTTTGCTGACACAAGAAAAGCCCGCCGGAAGGGTGACGTGTATCACCATATGCGCTAGCATGAAGTCCTCACACTTCGGAGCGCGTATGGGCCTGTTAAACCGGATAAAAATGCTGTGGCGAGCCGCCGTCGGCTCGTCTTATTCCTGGCCTGCGATGGATATCGTCCTGCCCGGCGAACGCTATTTGCACCTCGTCGGCAGCATCCATATGGGCACCCGCGACATGGCGCCGCCGCCGGCGAAGCTTCTGAAAAAAATACGCCAGGCCGATGCGTTAATCGTCGAGGCCGATATCAGCGGCAATGAAACCCCGTTTAGCAACCTTCCCTCTTACCCGCCGCTGGCAGAACGTCTGAGCGATGCGCAGTTGAGCGAGCTAGAGGCGCGAGCCGGCGAGCTGGGCCTGTCGGTCGGGCTGTTCGACAGCCAGCCGCTGTGGCAGGTGGCGATGGTGCTACAAGCCACCCAGGCGCAGAAGCTGGGACTGCGGCCGGATTACGGCATCGATTATCAGTTGCTGATGGCCGCCCGCGAGAGCAACATAACGGTGATGGAGCTGGAAGGCGCCGACAGCCAAATCGCGCTGCTGCGCGATCTGCCCGACGGGGGGATGGCGCTGCTGGAGGATACGCTGAGCCACTGGCGGACCAATGCCCGCCTGCTACAGGTGATGATCGGCTGGTGGCTGGAGCAACCGCCATCACGCGGCGCGGTATCGCTGCCGACGACCTTTAGCCAGTCTTTGTATGATGTGCTGATGCACCAGCGCAATCTCGCCTGGCGCGAGACGCTGCTGGCCTTGCCGCCGGGGCGCTACGTGGTTGCCGTCGGCGCGCTGCACCTGTATGGCGAAGGGAATCTGCCGGATATGCTGACCTAAAAAAATGGCCAATATTGCTATTGGCCCGTCAAAGAGGAATTTCATCATTATTATTATCCCGGGATTTGCATCCCGGATCGTCTGATTGTCGCTCAAAGTGACCATCACTGCCAACACTATTGCGCAAGATGGTACTATTTTTTAGACAACCTGCGGGCGTATTCTGACGTCACGCAAAACCGGTTGGTAAGAAGGATAGCTATGACTCCCGCCGTTAAATTACTCGAAAAAAACAAAATCCCCTTTCAGATCCACAGTTACGATCACGATCCCAATGAGACCAACTTCGGAGATGAAGTGGTGCGCAAGCTCGGCCTCAATGCCGACCAGGTTTACAAGACCCTGCTGGTCGCCGTTAACGGCGATATGAAGCATCTGGCGGTCGCCGTCACCCCGGTCGCCGGGCAGCTGGATTTGAAGAAAGTGGCGAAAGCGCTGGGCGCCAAGAAAGTCGACATGGCCGACCCGATGGTGGCGCAGCGTATCACCGGCTATCTGGTGGGCGGTATCAGTCCGCTGGGGCAGAAGAAGCGCCTGCCGACGGTGATTGACGCTCCGGCGCAGGAATTTGCCACCATCTATATTTCCGGCGGCAAACGCGGTCTGGATATTGAGCTGGCGGCCAGCGATCTGGCGCAGCTTCTGGACGCTAAGTTCGCCGATATCGCCCGCCGCGATTGAGCACACCATCCCGGATAGCGGCGCACGCGCCTTATCCGGGTTACCCAACTCGTAGCCCCGGTAAGCGCAGCGCCACCGGGGAAATAGCCAACCTGAAGCCCAGGCTTACTGCCAGCTCACCTCGCCTTTCGGCTCGTAGGCTGCCGCATCCAGCGGCGAGTTCTTCTCGATATACTCTTTCAGCACTTCGGCATCGATAAAGCCGGTATTCACATACCCGGGTTTATCGGCAATGTTCGGATAGCCATCGCCGCCGGTAGCGTTAAAGCTCAGCGTCGCCATCCGGTAGGTCTTCGCCGGATCCACCGGTTCGCCTTTGATTTTCAGATCGTTCAGTTTGCCATCTTTGGCTACAAAGCTGACGTTGGCAAACTGCGGATAGGCGCCGGAATCCGGCTTCATCTGCGCGACGGCGGTCAGGTAATCCACCACCTCCTTGCCGCTCATATCGACATAGGTCAGCACATTGCCGAACGGCTGGACCTTCATCACATCCTTATAGGTGATATCCCCCGCCTCGATGGAGTCGCGGATCCCACCGCCGCTCATCACCGCGAAATCCGCGTTGCTGCGCGCCATCTGCGCCGCCAGCAGCAGGTGGCCCATATTGGTCTGCACAAAGCGCACTTTACTGCGGTCGCCCTCCAGATGACCATTCACGCTACCGATTTTGACCTGCAGTTGCGCTTTGCCTTTGTTCTGGAATGGCGTCAGCAGCGACATCATCTGCGGGTTCTCCGCGATCTGCGGCGTATACAGCACCCGCTCGCTTTGGCCGTTATCGTAAGTCACTTTTTTCTTCAGGTTCACCGGGATCAACTGATAATGCACCAGCTTCATCTCGCCGTTGCGGAACTCAAAATCGGCGCGGCCGACGTATTTGCCCCACTCATGCGCCTGGACGATCCAGATGCCGTTCTGACGATCCGGCGCGCACGGGGTGCCTGGCACATAATCGACCTGCTTTTTATTTTCCGACGCCATGCATACCGGATCCTGCGAGTGACCGCCGACGATCATCGCCAGCGATCCCGCAGGTAAACTCCGCGCCATTTCAACGTCGCCCGGCGCGTTAGAGCCATGGTTGCCATTGTCGTAATGGCCCATATGGGTGGTGGCCAGGATCACTTCCGGCTTTTCATTCTGCTGCAGCTCCTGGATCACCAGCTTCGCCTCTTCCGCCGGTTTGCGGAATTCGATATCGGTGAAATATTCCGGATTGCCAATCTTGGCCGTATCGTCGGTGGTTAAGCCAATCACCGCGATTTTCAGCCCGCCGCGCTTAAACAGCGCCCAGGGTTTGAACAGCCGTTCGCCGGTGCTTTTCTGATAAATATTGGCCGACAGGAACGGGAACTTCGCCCACTTTTCCTGCTGGCGCAGCACGCTCAGCGGATTATCAAATTCATGGTTCCCCACCGCCATTGCGTCGTAGCCGATCAGGTTCATGCCGCGAAAATCGGGCTCTGCATCCTGTAAATCAGACTCCGGCACGCCGGTATTAATATCGCCGCCGGATAACAGCAGGACGCTCCCCCCTTCCGCCGCCACCTCTTTCCGGATGCCATCGACCAGCGTTTTCTGCGCCGCCAGACCATATTCGCCGTAGTCATTGCGCCAGAAATGGCCGTGATGATCGTTGGTGTGCAGGATGGTAATTTTATAGGTTTTATCCTGTTCATAGGCCTGCGCGGACAGGCTGCCCAGCGATAAGGCGGCGAATAACGCCAGCGCTACGCTGTGTTTGAAATAATGCATGCTTCACTCCCTGACTTAATCCCAAGTGCCGAAAGTATAGCGAGTTAGTCGCGTTGACAAATATGTTTTCAGAATTGCGACTTCCTTCAAACCTTATCAACAGGTATGTTAGTTGGATAATAATTCCACCTGCATCCTCTATACGCCTTCGCGTTGTATGGCATTGCGTCAGCCCGTTGGTCATATTTCCCATGTAGTAGCCGGGAAAATCAGGGTCGTCGCCATGGCGTACAAATGACGAAAGCTATATAAAAAAGTGACGTGAACCTATGGCAATCAATCAGACCGCTCAACCCCTGTCCGGCCCCGCTGCGCCGCCGCAAAAAGCACGCACCTCGTTTGGCATCTTAGGCGCGATCAGCCTGTCCCATTTGCTTAACGATATGATCCAGTCGCTCATCCTTGCGATTTACCCACTGCTGCAGGCGGAGTTCTCCCTTACCTTCGTGCAGATCGGGATGATCACCCTCACCTTCCAGCTCACCTCATCGCTATTCCAGCCGGTGATTGGCTACATCACCGATAAACGCTCGATGCCGTGGTCGCTGCCGGTGGGCATGTGCTTCACCCTCTGCGGTTTGATTCTGCTGGCGCTGGCCGGGAGTTTCGGCATGGTGCTGCTGGCTGCCGCGCTGGTGGGTACCGGCTCCTCGGTTTTCCATCCGGAATCATCCCGCGTGGCGCGGATGGCCTCTGGCGGCCGTCACGGCCTGGCCCAGTCGCTGTTCCAGGTCGGCGGCAACTTCGGCAGCTCGCTTGGTCCATTGCTGGCGGCGGTAATTATCGCCCCCTATGGCAAAGGCAACGTCGCCTGGTTCGTGCTGGCCGCCCTGCTGGCTATTGTGGTGCTGTCGCAAATCAGCCGCTGGTATGCCGCACAGCACCGTATGAATAAAGGCAAACCGAAGCCGCTGATCGTTAATCCGCTGCCGCGCAATAAGGTGATTCTGGCGGTAGGTATTCTGCTGATGCTGATTTTCTCGAAATATTTCTACATGGCGAGCATTAGCAGCTATTACACCTTTTATCTGATGCATAAGTTCGGATTATCGGTGCAAAATGCCCAGCTTCATCTGTTTGCCTTCCTGTTCGCGGTTGCCGCCGGGACGGTAATCGGCGGGCCGGTTGGCGATAAAATTGGACGTAAATATGTGATTTGGGGCTCTATCCTCGGCGTGGCGCCGTTTACCCTCGTTTTACCCTACGCCAGCCTTGAATGGACGGGTATTTTGACGGTGATTATTGGTTTTATCCTCGCCTCGGCCTTTTCCGCTATCCTGGTCTATGCGCAGGAGCTGCTGCCGGGCCGAATCGGCATGGTTTCTGGCCTGTTCTTCGGCTTCGCCTTTGGCATGGGTGGCCTTGGCGCCGCGGTGCTGGGCCTGCTGGCGGACCATACCAGTATCGATCTGGTGTATAAAATCTGTGCCTTCCTGCCGCTGCTGGGTTTCCTGACGATATTTCTTCCTGATAACCGGCAAAAAGCCTGATTATCCGGCGGCCAAAGTGCAACGCTGGCCGCCGTTATCCCTTGCGCCATCAGCCTGATGCGCGCATTCCCTCCGCGATTTTCCCTTCTGTGCCTTTTGGCCGGTTAATTCCATTTTTTTGCACAATTCAAGAATTATTCATAAACAAAGTGAACGTTTTTGTCATAAACTATTACCCGGATAGGGTAGCAAAATGGACCGATACACCACTGGAAAGGAGACGGAATGCACCACGCAACACCGCTTATCACCACCATTGTCGGCGGCCTCGTGCTCGCCTTTATTCTCGGCATGATTGCCAATAAGCTACGTATTTCTCCTCTGGTGGGATATCTCTTAGCGGGCGTGCTGGCCGGACCTTTCACCCCAGGCTTTGTTGCTGATACCAAACTGGCTCCTGAACTGGCAGAACTCGGCGTGATCCTGCTGATGTTCGGCGTCGGGCTGCATTTTTCCCTGAAAGATCTGATGGCGGTAAAGTCGATCGCCATTCCCGGGGCCATCGCCCAGATAGCCGTGGCGACGCTGCTGGGTATGGCACTTTCCGCCGCCCTTGGCTGGTCGCTGATGACCGGCATCGTCTTTGGCCTGTGTCTCTCCACCGCCAGTACCGTGGTGCTACTGCGTGCCCTCGAGGAGCGACAGCTTATTGACAGTCAGCGCGGGCAGATTGCCATTGGCTGGCTGATTGTAGAAGACCTGGTGATGGTCCTGACGCTGGTCCTGCTGCCAGCGATTGCCGGGATGACGGAGAAAGGTGACGTTGGCTTCGCCTCTCTGGCCCTCGACCTCGGGATCACCATTGGTAAAGTGGTGGCCTTTATCGCCATCATGATGCTGGTCGGTCGCCGGTTGGTGCCGTGGATCATGTCGCGCAGCGCCGCCACCGGATCACGCGAGCTGTTCACCCTGTCGGTGCTGGCCCTGGCGCTGGGCATCGCCTTCGGCGCCGTGGAGCTGTTTGATGTCTCCTTCGCCCTTGGCGCCTTCTTCGCCGGCATGGTGCTTAACGAATCTGAGCTGAGCCACCGCGCCGCCCATGACACCCTGCCGCTGCGCGACGCCTTCGCGGTGCTGTTCTTTGTCTCCGTCGGCATGCTGTTTGACCCGATGGTGCTGGTGCAGCAGCCGCTGGCGGTGCTGGCGACACTGGCGATTATTATCTTTGGTAAATCCGCCGCCGCCTTTTTCCTCGTGCGTATGTTTGGTCATTCGCCGCGTACCGCATTGACCATTGCCGCCAGCCTGGCGCAGATTGGTGAGTTTGCCTTTATTCTCGCCGGCCTGGGGATGGCGCTTAACCTGCTGCCGCAGGCTGGACAAAACCTGGTGCTGGCCGGGGCGATCATCTCGATTATGCTCAACCCGGTGCTGTTTACCCTGCTGGAAAAATATCTCGATAAAACCGAAACCCTCGACGAGCAGACGCTGGAAGAGGTGCTGGAAGATGAGAAACAGGTGCCAGTCGATATCTGTAACCACGCGCTGCTGGTTGGCTTCGGCCGCGTCGGCAGTCTGCTGGGCGAGAAGCTGATGGCCCAGGGGATCCCGCTGGTGGTGGTTGAAACCTCGCGTACCCGCGTGGATGAGTTACGCGAGCGCGGGATCAGCGCGGTGCTGGGTAATGCCGCCAATGAAGAGATCATGGAACTGGCGCATCTCGACTGCGCCCGCTGGCTGCTGCTGACTATCCCCAACGGCTACGAGGCCGGAGAGATTGTCGCTTCCGCACGGGAAAAATGCCCGAATATCGAGATCATCGCCCGCGCCCATTACGATGATGAAGTGGACTACATTATCGATCGCGGGGCTAATCAGGTGGTGATGGGCGAGCGGGAAATTGCCCGCGCCATGCTGCAGCTTCTGGAAACGCCACCGGCCGGTGAAGTGGTCACCGGCTGATGTACTGCCCTCTCCCCGTCGGGAGAGGGGCGCGCTTACCGATCCCAGTACGCCTCTTCCAGGCTGTCCTCACGCTCCGGCAGGCCGCGGGTTAAACGCGGCGAGTGCTGGTTCAGCACCTGATAGCTCACGCGGTTGGCATATTTACACACCTGCGCCAGTGAGGAGTAGGTCAGCCATTTGCATTTGTGCTTGCTGGAGTTGGGTACGTTATTGCGGTGGTAGTTATTGGCGGTGATGTCATGCAGCAGCGCCGCCAGGGCGCCGTCGCCAGCGCCGTTGGTATTCATGATTTTTTCAGGCCCGCCCATATACGGGGCGATATGTGAATAGATACGCAGCGGATTAACGCAATCCTGGTGGCGCATCGCACGGCTGAATTCAAACTGGTTAAACTCCGGGATCGCCCCCGGCAGCAGCGGATGCTGGGTTTTCCGCTTCGCCTCTTCTTCGGTAAAGCCCGCCATATACAGGCCCGCCGGACCGGCAGTGCACAGCACCAGGTCGACCCAGTCCAGCGCTTTATCCGCCGCCGACAGCGGATCGGCAAAACCGGTCAGGGCTTCCCCTTCTTCTTCATTCATCGCCAGAATCGAGACATGCTCCTGCAGGAACTGCTGCCACCACGCCGGGTTATCGGCAATCACGTATTTAGTTCCGAGAGTTAACACCACCGGCACATCATGCTTTTTGGCGTACTCGATGGCTTTCATCGTGGCGTCTGGCATCGGCTCGCCCGGCTTGCAGCGTACCAGGTAGGAGGTGAGCACCAGCGCCGAGGCGCCGGCGATCACCGCTTCCGGAATGCTTTCCGGGCGCAGCTTGTTCATGTGACCCGGGCTGATGGCGAAGGTGCGCTCGCCGCTGTCGCTGATCAGGGTAAAACAGCGGCCAATGGCGCCGTCGACGCCCTGCAGATAGTTCAGATCGGTGCGGCTGGAGGTATTGCACAGGTAGCGATAGGCATAGCCGCCGATGTCGATATTGCTGCACATCACGCCAAGCAGCACCGAGCGATCGTCCGCCAGCACCGAGTAGTTGTGCATGGTATTGCCGATGGTGCCGCCGGCAAACTGATGGGTAATGAGATTATTGCGTACCAGCTCCTGGTACAGCGCCTCGGCGACGTCATCTTCAATCACCAGCGAGTGGCCCGCGCTCAGACCATAGCGTACGATAAACGCTTCATCCACTTTCGCTTCGATATCCACCAGCGTCTGGTCGATACCGACCACCCAGGAGACGCTGGATTCATTCTCCGGCTGAATTTGCTGCAGCAGCGGGTCGCGGGCGTTGACGGGAAAATAGTGTTTGGATTTGCGTTTACCGGGAAATTTCATAGTGGCGCTTAAATAACAGGGAACAAGCGGGAAATAGTAGCATATTCCCCGCCCTGCGCGCGATCAGCGATAAGGCGCCGTCAGGTTGACCATCATCTCAATATGCGCCACATCCGCATTTAGCGCCGGAATATATTCATACTGCTCGCCACCCGCTTCGAGGAAAACTTCCCGGTTCTGAACGGCAATCTCTTCCAGCGTTTCGAGACAGTCAGCGGCAAACCCCGGGCACAGCACCTGAATATGCTTCGTCCCCTGCTCGCCAAGCATCTTCAGCGTCTCATCGGTGTACGGCGTCAGCCAGGGTTCCCGGCCAAAGCGCGACTGGAAGGTCATCATCACCCGCTCCGGCGGCAGCCCCAGCGCGGAAACCAGTTCCCGCGTGGTATCGCGACAGCGCTGGGGATAATCATCGCCCTGGTTGGCATAGCGCTGCGGGATCCCATGGTAGGAGAGCAGCAGCAGATCGGGTTCCCCGTGCACCGCGAAGGAGGCGCGCACGCTGGCCGCCAGCGCATGGATATAGTCCGGGTGATCGGCATAATCGCGAATAAACGAGATACCCGGAATAGCGCGCTTTTTCGCAAGGATCCGCGCCAGCTCATCCCAGACGGCGGCCACCGTCGAACAGGAATATTGTGGGTACAGCGGCAGCACCACGATGTGTCCCACCCCCTGCGCCAGTAAATCATCCACCGCGCTGGCCAGCGACGGCGAACCATAGCTCATGCCCAGCGCCACCGGCGTATCCGGCAGCCTGGCGGCCAGCGCCTGCTGCTGGCGACGGCTGTATACCATCAGCGGCGATCCCTCCTCCATCCACACGGACTGATAGAGCTTCGCCACGCGCGGGGAGCGAATCGGCAGTATGACGCCACGCAGCAGCGGCCACCATAGCAGACGAGATGTATCCACCACCCGTTTGTCGCTGAGGAATTGTCGCAGATAGCGCTTCACCGCACCGGGGGTGGGCGCATCGGGAGTGCCTAAATTGGCCAGCAAGATACCTGTTTTCGTCTGATGCATTACCGCCTCTTAACCATTTGAATCGCAGCCAATTGTAGCTGAAATGGCGCTAAACGGAACCAATCATAGCAAAAGGTAGAAATGAGAGGAGTTCTCATCCTGCGGCAGCAGGATGAGAAAAGGCTTTATCAGCCGAGGATTTTTTCCAGTTCAGCGCGCACGTCAGCTACCGCTTTGGTGCCGTCGACTTTGGCATATTTGGTGTTGCCCGCCTGCGCTTCTTTGGTGTAGTAGCCGATCAGCGGTGCTGTCATCTGATGGTATTCCACCAGGCGCTTACGCACGGTCTCTTCCTGGTCGTCTTTACGGGTGGTCAGCTCTTCGCCGGTCACATCGTCTTTGCCTTCCACCTTCGGCGGATTGAATTTGATGTGGTAGACGCGACCGGATGCCGCGTGAACGCGACGGCCAACGATGCGGTCGACGATCAGTTCGTCCGGCACGTCGAATTCCAGCACGTAATCAACGGTAATACCCGCTTCTTTCATGGCGTCAGCCTGCGGAATGGTGCGCGGGAAGCCGTCCAGCAGGAAGCCGTTACGACAATCTTCCTGGGCGATACGCTCTTTCACCAGCGCGATGACCAGCTCATCGGTTACCAGCTTGCCGGCGTCCATAATGTCTTTCGCTTGCTTACCGAGCTCAGAGCCGGATTTTACCGCCGCGCGCAGCATATCGCCGGTGGAGATTTGCGGAATACCGTATTTCTCCATGATGAACTGAGCCTGAGTTCCTTTACCCGCGCCCGGAGCGCCAAGCAGAATAATACGCATTACGAAAATCCCCTCAAAAGTCGATTCAATTTTTCAAAAACGCTAAACCATACCACCAGAACGGCGATGGCTCAAGGAAGGCGGTGCGGCTGAAACGGTTAATGGTGAGATATTTTATGCAATCCAATGTGAAATGCCCCGCCGGAGCAAATTGCTCAGGCGGGGCATTTATCCCGTTCCCGGCGTCGCGTCGCTCGGCCGGGCTACTCGTTCAGGTTCGCGTCAGGAAGCCAGCAGCTGGTTCATACGACGGATAAACTGGTTCGGATCTTCCAGCGTGCCGCGCTCGGCCAGCAGCGCCTGATCCAGCAGCAGTTCCACCCATTCGCCGAACTGCGCGTCATCCTGCGTATCGGCGGCGCGTTTCACCAGCTGATGCGCCGGGTTCAGTTCGAAGATGTATTTCACTTCCGGTGCCGCCTGGCCCGCTGCCGCGAACAGCTTCGCCATCTGCGTGCTCATCTCATCGGCATCGGTAGTGACAATCGCCGGGGTGTCGGTCAGACGATGGGTCAGACGCACCTCTTTCACCCGGTCGCCAAGCAGGTTTTTCACACGCTCAACGAACGGCTCCAGCGCTTTTTCAGCTTCTTTGGTGGACTCGTCCACTTCATCCGCCAGCTTGTCCAGCGACTCGTCGGCTTTCGCCACCGACTGGAACGCTTTGCCGTCGAACTCGGTCAGGTAGCTCATCATCCACTCGTCGATGCGATCGGAGAGCAGCAGAACTTCAATCCCTTTCTTACGCAGCAGTTCGAGGTGCGGGCTGCTCTTCGCCGCCGCATAGCTGTCGGCAGTGATGTAGTAGATCTTCTCCTGGCCTTCTTTCATCCGCGAGACATACTCTTCCAGCGACACGGTCTGCGCGGAGGAGTCGGTATGCGTCGTCGCGAAACGCAGCAGTTTGGCGATCGCTTCCTGGTTGCTCGGATCTTCCGCCGGGCCCTCTTTCAGCACCAGGCCGAACTGTTTCCAGAAAGTTTGATATTTTTCAGCGTCGTCTTTCGCCAGCTTATCCAGCATCTGTAGCGCGCGTTTGGTCAGCGCGGTACGCAGGTTGCGGGTCACGCTGCTGTCCTGCAGGATTTCACGGGAGACGTTCAGCGGCAGATCGTTGGAGTCGATCAGGCCACGCACGAAGCGCAGGTAGTTCGGCATAAACTGCTCGGCGTCGTCCATAATGAACACACGCTGCACGTACAGCTTCAGGCCGTGTTTATGATCGCGGTTCCACATATCCCACGGCGCCTGCGACGGGATATACAGCAGGCTGGTATACTCCTGCTTACCTTCCACGCGGTTGTGGCTCCAGGTCAGCGGGTCGCTGTAGTCGTGAGCGATATGCTTGTAGAACTCTTTGTATTCGTCGTCGTTCACTTCGGACTTGCTGCGGGTCCACAGGGCCTGCGCCTTGTTGATTTTTTCCCACGAAATCACGGTTTCGCCGTCTTTCTCTTCCTGCTTTTCAATCTCAACCGGCAGCGCGATATGGTCGGAATACTTGCTGATGATGGAGCGCACGCGCCAGTCGTTGAGGAAATCGTCTTCGCCCTCACGCAGATGCAGGGTGATTTCGGTGCCGCGATCGGCTTTGGTGATGTCGGCAACGGTATATTCCCCTTCGCCGGCGGATTCCCAGAACACGCCATTCTCAGGTTTATCGCCCGCCGCACGGGTACGCACGGTCACTTTATCCGCCACGATGAAGGCAGAGTAGAAGCCGACGCCGAACTGGCCGATCAGCTGGCTGTCTTTCGCCTGGTCGGAACCCATCGATTCCAGAAACGCTTTGGTGCCGGATTTGGCGATAGTGCCGAGATGATCGATAACCTCTTCCCGGTTCATGCCGATACCGTTATCGGCGATGGTCAGGGTGCGGTTGTCTTTATCAAACGAAACCCGTACGCGCAGCTCGCCATCGCCCTCATACAAATCCGGCTGCGACAGCGCGCGGAAACGCAGCTTATCGGCCGCATCAGAGGCGTTGGAAATCAGCTCACGCAGAAAGATTTCTTTGTTGGAATAGAGGGAATGGATCATCAGGTGCAGAAGTTGCTTTACCTCTGACTGAAAACCACGAGTTTCTTGTCCTTTCATCTGATTCAACCTCAACAATGCCATTTTAAATGGGGTAAAAAACCGTTGAGTGGGAGATGGGGACTGCGGGGAAATTTTTCAAGCGGAGGTGGCGCTGGCCGCCTCCATTTGTTCAGAAAGTAATCTTGTGACGACCGGCCAGCGAGTGGGACAGCGTGGTGCCGTCGACCATTTCCAGCTCGCCGCCCACCGGCACGCCGTGGGCGATGCGGCTGGCATCAACGCCATACTGCGCGCACAGCTCCGCGATGTAGTTGGCCGTCGCCTCACCCTCAACGGTCGGGTTAGTGGCAAGGATCACCTCGGTGATCGACTCCGCTTCCAGCCGTTGTTCAAGGCGATCGAGCCCGATGTCATCTGGCCCGATGCCGTCGAGCGGCGACAGGTGCCCCATCAGCACGAAGTAGCGGCCGGAATACTGCCCGGTCTGCTCGATGGCGTGGATGTCCGCCGGACTCTCCACCACGCAGATCTGGCCGTTTTCCTGGCGACGCGGGTTGCTGCAGATATTGCACACCTCCTGCTCGGTGAAGGTGCGGCAATCGGCGCAGTGGCCGATCTCCGACATCGCGCGCGTCAGCGCCTGCGCCAGGCGCATACCGCCGCTGCGATCGCGCTGCAGCAGGGTAAACGCCATGCGCTGCGCCGACTTCGGGCCAACGCCCGGCAGACAGCGCAGCGCTTCCATAAGCTGAGTTAACAGCGGGCTGGTTTGCATCAGAACGGCATCTTGAAGCCTGGCGGCAGCTGCATACCGGCAGAAACGGAAGCCATCTTCTCTTTCTGGGTCTCTTCAATGCGGCGCGCGGCGTCGTTAAACGCGGCAGCCACCAGATCTTCCAGCATCTCTTTGTCGTCTTCCAGCAGGCTTGGGTCGATTTCCACACGGCGGCAGTTGTGCGCGCCGTTAATGGTCACTTTCACCAGACCCGCGCCGGATTCGCCAGTCACTTCCAGCTGAGCGATCTCTTCCTGCATCTTCTGCATTTTGTCTTGCATCTGCTGGGCCTGCTTCATCAGGTTACCCAGGCCGCCTTTTCCACCAAACATAGGCTTCTCTCTCAGTCATCGTTAAAGGTACTGAATGCCAGTCAGACTGGCGTTCAAATGGGGCGGATACTCTCTTCATCCAGATCGGCGTCGAAGAAACGACGCAGGGTCTGAATGTTATTATCCGCGATAATGGCTTCGCGCGCCTGCGCGAGCTTTTCTTCATAAATAGCCTGCCGCCACTCCAGCGGCGTACGCATCGCGGGATTATCATCTTCCACGATGGTCAATTCAACCGGCGTACCGTACAACACCCCCAGCGCTTCAGCCAGCTTTTGCTGCGCTCCGGTGGAATTGAGGTGACGCTGGCTGGGGCGCAGATGCAGACAGACGCGGCTGCCCTCCTGCTCTTTCCACGCGTTGAGCGCCACCTGCTCGACCAGCTTAGGTACCGCCAGCCGGCTCACTTCCGCCGCCCAGCTGTCGCGCTCGACCGCTTCTTCGGCGAGCTTGGCCGCCAGCTCCGGCGTCTTCTCATGCTCCAGCGCTTTTTTCAGCGCTTTTGGCGTCGCGACTTCGACTTTGGCCTCTTCAACCACTGTCGTCGCCTTCCAGCGATAGGCCTCTTTCTTCGCCGGGGCCTGCTCAAGGGCAGCCGCCGCCGGACGAGCCTGGACGCGCTCGGTAATCGAACTCAGTCGCTCCAGCGCAGCGTTATTCACCGGCCGCGCGCGGGAAGCGGCTGCCGGTTCACTCTTTTTTGGAGTGGTTGCTCCCTGGCTGCGCTGCAGGTGGCTGCGGGCCGCCAGCACCTGGCTGGTGGTCGGCGGCAAACTCTGCGACGGCTGCTGCGGCGGCGCAGCGGGGGCAACCGGCTGACGCGGCGCGGGCGCGGCGGTCTGTGCTGGCTGCACTTCCGGCTCTGGCAGCGGCTTACGCGGATGAAACGCCAGCGCGCGGAGCAGCGTCATTTCGACGCCCATTCGCCGGTCCGGCGCATAAGGCAGCTCTTTGCGGCCCATCAGCAGCGTTTGGTAGTAAAGCTGAACGTCACCCGGCGGTACGGTTCGCGCCAGTTCGCGCATCCGCACTTCGACCGTGGCCATATCGGCGCCCAGCGCCGAAGGCGACAGCTGTACCATGGCGATGCGGTGCAGCAGGCTCTGCATCTCCACCAACAGCGCCTCCCACTCGACGCCGCGTGCGGCGGCGTCATTGACGCCCGCCATCACCCGCTCGCCGTCGGCAGCGACCAGCGCTTCAATCAGCGACAGCGCCTGATCGTCATCAAGGGTGCCGAGCATAGTGCTCACCGATGCGGCCGTCAGCTGTCCTTCTCCACTGGCAATGGCCTGATCGGTCAGGCTTAAAGCATCGCGCAGGCTGCCGTCGGCTGCCCGCGACAGCAGCTGCAGCGCGCGGGGCTCAAAGGCAATCTGCTCTTCGCCAAGAATATGCTCCAGCTGATGGCGGATCTGTTCAACATCCAGGGCTTTGAGATGGAACTGCAGGCAGCGGGATAAGATCGTCACCGGCAGCTTCTGCGGATCCGTCGTCGCCAGCAGGAATTTGACGTGCGCCGGCGGCTCCTCCAGCGTTTTTAATAACGCGTTGAAGCTGTGGCGCGACAACATATGGACTTCGTCGATGAGATAGACCTTAAAGCGGCCGCGGGCCGGCGCGTACTGGACGTTATCCAGCAGGTCGCGGGTATCTTCGACTTTGGTGCGCGAGGCGGCGTCAATCTCAATCAGATCGACAAAACGCCCCTGTTCAATTTCCCGGCAGTTATCACACACGCCGCAGGGGGTGGCGGTGATGCCGGTTTCACAGTTTAACCCTTTCGCCAGCAGACGGGCGATGGAGGTCTTACCGACCCCGCGGGTACCGGAAAAAAGATAAGCGTGATGAATGCGCCCTAACGACAAGCCGTTCGCCAGTGCGGTCAGCACATGTTCCTGGCCGACGACGTCAGCAAAGGTTTGTGGGCGCCATTTACGGGCTAAGACCTGATAACTCATGGGCTGGCTCTGAAACGCTGGAAGGTGAAATCACGAAGGGGTCATGCTATCACAGCCCCGCCCGATCGGCGAGGCTATGTGGAGGGATTTGCTTAGTGGCCCGGGAACGGCACCAGGCTGTAGCAGTGGATCCCCAGCTTCTCCAGGCGCTGTTCGCCGCCCAGATCGAACAGGTTGATAATGAAAGCGGCATCGTGCACTTCGCCGCCGAGACGGCGGATCAGTTTGACCGTCGCGTCGATGGTGCCGCCGGTCGCCAGCAGATCGTCCACCACCAGCACCTTGTCGCCCGGTTTGATCGCATCAACGTGGATCTCCAGTTGATCGGTGCCATACTCCAGCTCATAGCTCTCGGCAATGGTTTCACGCGGCAACTTACGCGGCTTGCGAACCGGAACAAAGCCCACGCCCAGCGCCAGCGCAACCGGGGCGCCGAACAGGAAGCCACGCGCCTCAGTCCCTACCACTTTGGTAATACCCGCGTCTTTGTAGCGCTCGGTCAGCAGTTCAATGCTAAGCGCGTAGGCCTTCGGGTCTTCCAGTAAGCTGGTGACATCGCGGAAAAGAATGCCAGGTTTTGGATAATCCTCGATACTCTGGATGCTGTTCTTCAGATATTCAAGCTGCTGTGCAGTTGCGGTCATAAGTGTATGCCTGATTGAAACGGTGTTACCCACGGGCGTGCAAAAGGGGCCAAAGAAACATTTGTTTAACCTTTGACCAGGCTTGCCCGCGCTCGAAAACGCCAGAATTTACTGGCTGTCAGCAACAATTGCAACAGGCATTATTGCGCATCAGTGCTTTTGTTGCTTTGCGTCAACCACCGGAATGCGCCACATAAAGATCAGCAGGCAGGCCAGAATGACCAACAGCATGATGCGCACCCACGTAAGCTTAACCAGCCACAGCGAAATAGCAAAAGTCACCACGATCATCGCAATGGCGCGCGGTTTGGCGCCGCGAGGCATCGCGCGGTACTGCTGCCAGTGGCGAAGATAGCCGCCAAACCAGGAGCGATACAGCAGCCACTGGTGAAAGCGCGGCGATGAGCGGGCAAAGCACCAGGCGGCGAGCAGAATAAACGGCGTCGTCGGCAGCAACGGTAAGAAGATGCCCAGCGTACCCAGCGCTACCGCCAGCCAGCCGATAATGGTTAGAATAACAGGTGGCATAATGCGAATCGTTATCAAACAGATGAGGCTACTGTAGCACAGTTGGCTGGAAGGGAATGGAGAGGTGTGGTGAAAACAGCTCAACTTTTACAAACGCTGAACGATCAGCTCAGCGAGCTGGCCGCGCTGGTGGCGCCGCTGGCGGAGCACGCGACCCTGAGCCCACGCTTTGACCGTCAGCTCTTTCATACCCGCAGCACGCTGATGCAGGACTATCTGGCGGAAGCCCGGCAAAACTTTTCCCAACTGAGCCAGGCCGTCGAGCGCCAGCAACTGCCGCAGGTGGTCTGGATTGCCGAGCGTCTGGCGGCGCAAATCGCCGCGCTGCGTCGTGAAACCGCCACCTGGTCCTTGCGCAGTTGGGACCACGCGTCGCCAACGCTGAGCCGCTGGCAGCGCCGTCGCCTGCAGCATCAGGAGTATGAGCGCCGCCTGCTGGCGATGCGCGACCAACGTCAGCGTCAGCTGGCGCAGGCGACCAGCCTTGACGAGCAGCAGCGGCTGGGGAAAGAAGTTGAAGCCTACAGCGGCCGGTTGGCGCGCTGCCGACAGGCACTGGACAAGATTGAAAACGTACTGGCGCGGCTGACGCGCTAACAGGAGAGCCCGATGTCGCTGGAAAATGCATCCGATGAGGTCAAACTGGCCGTCGATTTAATCATGTTGCTGGAATCGCATCAGATCCCGGCGCAAACCGTGCTGGGCGCGCTGGAAATTGTCAGGCGGGATTATGCAAACAAGTTAAAAAACGCGGAAAGCGGGTCGCAAAACCCAGAGAAGTAGGATGTTGTCTCCGGCAGTGTGCTGGCAGTCTGGTCCTCTGCGCATGACGCCACTGGAGACAATATTGATGGAAAAAGTCAGTCAAACCCCACACGACGCGGTGTTTCGCCAGATGCTCATGCATCAGGCGGTCGCGAAGGATTTTTTGCAGTTGTATCTCCCCGCGCCGTTTCTGGCGATCTGCGAACTGGATTCGCTGCAGCTGGTCTCCGGTAGCTTTGTTGAAGAGGACCTGCGCGCCAGCTATTCCGATATCCTTTACTCACTGCGCACGCGTCATGGACCGGGCTATGTGTACGCGCTGATTGAGCACCAGAGTACCCCGGACAAGCTGATGGCATTTCGCCTGCTGCGCTATGCGCTGGCCGCCATGCAGCGTCATCTGGACGCTGGCCACGACACGCTGCCGCTGGTGGTGCCCATTCTGTTTTATCACGGCAAAGTGAGCCCCTGGCCCTGGGCCCGCAACTGGCAACAGCTATTCGCCGATCCGGCGCTGGCGAAGACGCTCTATAGCAATGATTTTCCGCTGGTGGACCTCACCGTAATGCCAGATAATCAGATCGCCCGTCATCGGCGGATGGCCATGCTGGAGCTGCTGCAAAAGCATATCCGCCATCGCGATCTGGCCGAGCTGCAGGTGCCGCTGATTGCGCTGATGACGCAAGGCTATCTGACCGAAGCGCAGCTGAATACGCTGCTGCGCTATATGTTGCAGGCGGGAACTACGGAACATCCGGGGGCGCTGATCCGCACGCTGGCGGCGCAGTCGCCCAGGCATAAGGAGCTGATGATGACCATTGCCGAATGGCTGGAAGAAAAAGGCCGTAAACAGGGACAGCAAGAGGGTGAGCAGGAAGCCACCCGCAGCATCGCCGCCAGAATGTTGGCGCGCGGCCTCGAACGTCAAACCGTGCAGGAGCTCACCGGGCTCAGCGATGAAGAACTCGCCGCGCTGGCACCCTGAAGCAGCAGGGGCGGCTTTGCGCCGCCCCTCTTCGATCAGGACGCGGTGGTGGGCGCCAGATCGTCCCCCTTCCCGTCCCGCTTCACTTCGGTGACTTCATCGCCTTTTTCATTGCGCAGATGAACTTCCAGCTGGTTAAAGGCAATGTTAATGTCATTCTCCCGGCACAGGCGGTCGATGGCGCGGTTGAGCTCATCCACCGTGTAGCTGCGATCGCGCAGTTCACGAACATACAGACGCAGTTCATGATCCAGCGTACTGGCCCCGAAGGTGGTGAAGAAAACCGCTGGCGCCGGCTCCTGCATCACTTTCGGATGATCGTGCGCGGCCTTCAGCAGCACCTCTTTCACTTTATCCAGATCGGAGCCATAGGCGACGCCGAGGCGGATCACCACCCGGGTCACGGTGTCGGAGAGCGACCAGTTGATCAAGCGCTCGGTAACGAACGCCTTGTTCGGGATAATTACCTCTTTGCGATCGAAGTCGGTGATGGTGGTCGCGCGGATACGGATTTTGCTTACCGTACCGGAGAAGGTGCCGATGGTTACCGTATCCCCAATGCGCACTGGACGCTCGAACAGAATAATCAGACCGGAGACGAAGTTACCGAAGATCTCCTGCAGGCCAAAACCTAAACCAACCGACAGCGCGGCCGCCAGCCATTGTAGTTTATCCCAGGAGACGCCCAGCGACCCGAACACCGTCATCGCCCCGATGGCGATAATCGCATAGTTAAGAATGGTGGTGATGGCGTAGGAGGTGCCCTGACGCATATTGAGACGCGAGAGAACCAGCACCTCCAGCAGACCCGGCAGGTTGCGTATTAGCGCCCAGGCGACCATCGACGCCACAATGGCAAACAGCAGACTGCCCATCGTGACGCTGCGCACCACGCTGGCCCCCGCTTCGGTACCGTTGTAGTGCCAGAGGGTAATGCTGTCGAGATAGGCGAAAACGGTGATCAGATCAGACCAAATCGCCCAGAACATGACCGCGAACAGCGCGATCATCACCAGCATGGTGATGCGCAGCGTCTGCTGGTTGACCTGCTCGAGAGCGATAGTCGGCTCCTCCTGCGGCTCGGCGCCTTCCGCGCCCTCCTTCACCAGATGCTGACGGCGCGCCAGCGCCCGGCGCCAGGCGATACGTCGCGCCGCCACGCTCAGACCGCGCAGCACGGTCTGGTACAGCAGGTTCCAGATCATCACCAGATACACGGTCTCGATCCAGCGTCCCGCCAGGCGCAGCGTGGTGTAGAAGTAACCGGTCGCCGTCAGCACCATCAGGGCTACCGGGACAATAGACAGCACGGTGATCGTCAGCAGGCGCAGGCTGTGTGATTCTTTATCACGCCAGCTTTCCCGACACATCGGCCAGACCAGCACGGCAATCAGCAGCAGATTGAAGAAAATCACAAACTGCCCCAGCACGTCGTCCATCAGGTTCAGTGGCGACAGCTCGGAAATCACCGACCAGAAATTCAGCGGCAGCAACGCGAGGCTGACGCGAACAATTTGTCGCCGCCAGTGGCTGGTCAACTGCGCAGGCATATTGAAGTGGCTGACCGCCACGCCGTTCTTTTCCAGCACTTTCCAGCACAGACCAAAGACCAGCCAGAACATGGCCAGCTTTTTACTGTACGCCCACAGCAGTCCGCTGATATTAAGCTGCATGGTGAGTAAGATCAGGCCAATCGCCAAAATTACCAGCACCACCGGCAAGGCCCGAATCAGGTCGATCAGGATCGCCTTTGGCGTATGCAGCTGGGTATCGTTGCGCAGCTGCCCCACCTGGGAAGCAAGC
The DNA here is from genome assembly GCF_002837615.1 of Klebsiella sp. X1-16S-Nf21. Taxonomy (NCBI): domain Bacteria; kingdom Pseudomonadati; phylum Pseudomonadota; class Gammaproteobacteria; order Enterobacterales; family Enterobacteriaceae; genus Klebsiella; species Klebsiella sp. X1-16S-Nf21. The sequence goes on along the minus strand of NZ_PJDK01000006.1, from coordinate 77,575 downwards.
TTAGCCTGATAATCCTTCAGCCACTGCAGACGCCAGCGGATCAGGCCGGCAATCAGCAGCAATGGTAAACCGGCCAGGAAAGCGATAAACACCGCGGGCCACGCTTTTTCCCAGTTCACGGTGATTTTCATCGCCTTAAACTGACCTTTCAGCGCTTCCGGGAAGGCCTTAATCCACTCCCAGTCCATCGGTTTATTGCTGTTCACCCAGAAAATTTGTTGGGTCAGAATTTCCTTCAGACTGCTCGAGACGCTCATCAACTGCTGCTGGTTGATCTGCAGGTTGATGGCCATCATCAGCTGGTTCCCCAGCTGTTTGTTGAACTGGTCAAGCAGTTCGCGGCGCATGTCGATCACTTCCAGTAGCGCGGCGTGGACTTCATCGTTCACTTCGCTGCTGTGCCCCTCCTCCAGTTTGGCGACAAAGGCGTCGCTCTGGAACAGCGCGTCGCGCTGCTGGTTCACCTCAAACTGCTCGAGCCGCAGGTCGGCGATGCGGTTGGTCATATCCTGCAGTTCGTCCGCCGACGGCAGCGTCTGCTGTTGCTGATAAAGAATGCGCGACAGCAGCAGGCTCCCCCGCAGAACTGAAATTTGCTCTTTAATATCCCGTTCAGACTGCAGCGCGCGGTCGAGCCAGTTCTTCACCTGGATATTGCGCTGCACCAGCTGGTTACCGTTCTCCGTCGCCTGGATCAGCTTCTCGCTGAGCTGATGGTTAATATCCAGCTCCTGCTTAACCAGCGGATTGGCCTGAATTCGCGTGGTTTCGTCCGGGGTGACCGCCTCCTGGGCGGTTTTCTCCGTCAGCGTAAGCCGCTTGCTGTTCACCGCCTCCTGCAGCAGCTGCAGCTGATGCTCCAGCCGGTTGCTCCAGGCGGTGACGTAGTCACGCTGCTTCTGCAGGGTATCCTGCAGGACGGTGTTGCCTTCGAGGCTCTTGCGCTGCTGCTCAATCTGCGCGTTGAGCAGCGCCTGTTGAGCCTGCAACAGCACCTGCTGGGTCGGGCGCAGCGTCTCGTCGCCCACCGAGGTGCCATTCAGCCGATTGCGGATCTGCTGCAACTGTTGGGAGGCGTTATACATCGCGTTCTGCACACGTTCCGGCTGCGTTTGCAGGGAAACCAGCTGGCTGTTATAGGTCGCCAGATCGTTTTGCGCATTCTGCAGGTCGTCCAGCGTCTGAGTGACGCGTGATTCCAGTTGACGCAGAGAGAGCGTACTGAGCGTTTTGCGCGTGGCGGCGTCGTCGGGGACGTCGCTCAGATTGTTGAGACTATCCACCGCCTGGCGCAGCTTCGCCGGGGCTTGCTCGACCTGCTGACGCAGCTGTGCCGTCTCGCTTTTGATGCGCTCGATTTTATCCAGCGTTTCCAGCGTCTGGGTCAAATCCTGCTGGACCAGTTTGTCCTGCGGAGTCAGTTCTTTTTGCTTGTTTAACGTATTGAGCTGGCTCTGCACCTCTGCCCGGTCAGGGAGGTCCGCGGCGCGGCCCTGGACTGGGCTGAAAAGGCCAATAAAGCAGAGCAGCGTAATGAAAAAGATAAACGTGGCGCGTTGCCTGGAGATCGTGTGCAGCATAGTTAATATGAATGAATGCAAATGCCGGAGAATACCGGGGGTCGTCGCAAGCGCGCAGAATAGCACTTCTCTTCGCTGGCGAATAGCGGCGGACGGCGCTAAAAATTCACGTACATCCGCGCGCTAACGTTAAGCTGTCAGGCTCTCCGGGCCGCGTAGCGTAGGACAGAACTGATACATCTCCAGCAGGATGGCGACGTAGTCGCGCGCTTCCGCATGCAGGTCGAACGAGTCAGGGGCAAACAGCCAGTTTTCCATCAGGCCGGAAAGGTAGCTGCGCATTAACACGGCCGCCCGCCGGGTGAGTAAATTGGCGGGCAACAGCTTCGCGGCGATGCACTCTTTTAAGGTCTGCTCGATACGCTCGTAGCTCGCCAGGGAGAGCTGCCGCTGGGCCTGCTGCACTACGGTCATCTCACCGACAAACTCACACTTATGATAGATAATCTCCATCATTAATCGTCGACGTTCCTCTGTCACTGTCGCTTCAAGAACATAGACTAATATCTCCCTGATAACTGAGAGTGGATCGTTGGGGAATTTTGCCCGATACTCAATTTCGAGATCGCTAATACTGGCGTCTGACAGCTCCCAAATTTCGTTGAATAAATCTGATTTATTCTTGAAATGCCAGTAGATAGCCCCCCTCGTTACACCCGCAGCTTTTGCAATTGTTGCCAACGAGGTAGATGATACGCCTTGCTGCGAAAACAGACGCAGAGCAACATCCAGAATCAGTTGCCGGGTTTCACGTGCCTGTTGTTTGGTTTTTCGTGCCATAGGTTAATGACTTTACAGAGGTTACGTTTACATACATTTGTGAATGTATGTACCATAGCATGACCATAATAGAAAGACTGTAGTGGGTTTGTGGTTGTTTGAGCCACTGAACATTTTGAAATTGGACACTCGAGGTTTACATATGAACAAAAACAGAGGGTTAACGCCTCTGGCGGTCGTTCTGATGCTCTCAGGCAGCTTAGCGCTAACAGGATGTGACGATAAACCGGCTCAACAAGGAGCCCAGCACATGCCGGAAGTCGGTATTGTGACGCTCAAATCCGCACCTCTACAAATAACCACCGAACTGCCAGGCCGCACCAGCGCCTATCGCATTGCGGAAGTCCGTCCTCAGGTCAGTGGCATTATTTTAAAACGTAACTTCGTGGAAGGTAGCGATATCCAGGCCGGCGTCTCCCTGTATCAGATCGATCCCGCCACCTATCAGGCCAGCTATGACAGCGCCAAAGGCGACCTGGCAAAAGCCCAGGCGGCGGCGAACATGGATCAACTGACGGTCAAGCGTTATCAGAAACTGTTAGGCACCAAATATATTAGTCAACAAGACTACGATACCGCCGTCGCAACGGCACAGCAGAGCAATGCGGCCGTGGTCGCAGCAAAAGCGGCCGTGGAAACTGCGCGCATCAATCTGGCCTACACCAAAGTCACTTCACCTATTAGCGGCCGTATTGGTAAATCCGCGGTGACCGAAGGGGCGCTGGTGCAGAATGGTCAAACGACTGCCCTGGCAACTGTTCAGCAGCTGGATCCGATCTATGTTGACGTCACCCAGTCGAGCAATGATTTCCTGCGCCTGAAACAGGAGCTGGCCGATGGCCGCCTGAAACAGGAAAACGGCAAAGCGAAAGTGGAGCTGGTGACGAATGACGGTCTCAAATATCCGCAGGCCGGCACGCTGGAATTTTCGGATGTCACCGTCGATCAGACCACCGGCTCTATCACGCTGCGCGCGATTTTCCCGAACCCGGATCACACCCTGCTACCGGGGATGTTTGTGCGTGCCCGTCTGGAAGAAGGGGTTAACCCTGACGCCCTGCTGGTACCGCAACAGGGTGTTACCCGTACGCCGCGCGGCGACGCCAGCGTCATGGTGGTCGGGGAAGGCGATAAAGTCGAAGTCCGCCAGGTCACTGCTTCTCAGGCGATCGGCGATAAATGGCTGGTCACTGACGGTCTGAAAACTGGCGATCGCGTTATCGTCACCGGCCTGCAAAAAATCAAACCAGGCGTGCAGGTAAAAGCGCAGGAAGTAGCTTCTGATGATAAACAGCAAGCCGCAGGCAACGCGCCATCAGAACAAACCAAGTCTTAACTTAAACAGGAGCCGTTAAGACATGCCTAATTTCTTTATCGATCGCCCCATATTTGCATGGGTGATCGCCATCATCATCATGCTGGCTGGGGGATTATCGATCCTCAAATTGCCGGTAGCGCAATATCCGACGATTGCGCCGCCAGCAATTTCCATTACCGCCATGTACCCCGGTGCTGACGCCGAAACTGTGCAGAACACCGTGACTCAGGTTATCGAACAGAATATGAACGGTATCGACCACCTGATGTACATGTCCTCCAATGGCGACTCCACCGGTACGGCGACCATCACCCTGACCTTCGAATCCGGTACCGATCCGGATATTGCCCAGGTTCAGGTTCAGAACAAGCTGGCGCTGGCGACACCTCTGCTGCCGCAAGAAGTACAGCAGCAAGGGATTAGCGTTGAGAAAGCGTCCAGCAGCTTCCTGATGGTTGTCGGCGTTATTAACACCAACGGCACCATGAACCAGGACGATATTTCGGACTACGTGGCGGCCAACATGAAGGACCCGATCAGCCGTACCAGCGGTGTCGGCGACGTTCAGCTGTTCGGTTCCCAGTACGCGATGCGTATCTGGATGGATCCGAACAAACTGAACAACTTCCAGCTGACGCCGGTGGACGTGATCAGCGCCCTGAAAGCGCAGAACGCCCAGGTGGCCGCGGGTCAGTTAGGCGGTACGCCGCCGGTGAAAGGCCAGCAGCTTAACGCCTCGATCATCGCGCAAACCCGTCTGACCAATACCGAAGAGTTTGGCAACATTCTGCTGAAGGTGAACCAGGACGGTTCCCAGGTTCGTCTGCGCGATGTCGCCAAAATTGAGCTGGGCGGCGAAAGCTATGACGTAGTGGCGAAGTTTAACGGCCAGCCAGCATCGGGTCTGGGTATTAAACTGGCTACCGGCGCGAACGCGCTGGATACCGCCAACGCTATCCGTGCAGAACTGGCGAAGATGGAGCCGTTTTTCCCGTCGGGGATGAAGATCGTTTACCCGTATGACACCACCCCGTTCGTGAAAATTTCTATTCACGAAGTGGTTAAAACGCTGGTGGAAGCGATCATCCTGGTGTTCCTGGTCATGTATCTGTTCCTGCAGAACTTCCGCGCCACGCTGATCCCGACCATCGCCGTACCGGTAGTCCTGTTAGGCACCTTCGCGGTGTTGGCGGCGTTTGGCTTCTCGATAAACACCCTGACGATGTTCGGGATGGTGCTCGCCATCGGCCTGTTGGTGGATGACGCCATCGTGGTGGTCGAGAACGTCGAGCGCGTAATGGCGGAAGAGGGTCTGCCGCCGAAAGAAGCGACGCGTAAATCGATGGGACAGATCCAGGGCGCGCTGGTCGGTATCGCCATGGTGCTGTCGGCGGTATTTATCCCGATGGCGTTCTTCGGCGGTTCAACCGGGGCCATCTATCGCCAGTTCTCCATCACCATCGTTTCTGCGATGGCGCTGTCGGTACTGGTGGCGTTGATCCTGACGCCAGCGCTGTGCGCCACCATGCTGAAGCCTATTCAGAAAGGCAGCCATGGCGCGACCACCGGTTTCTTCGGTTGGTTTAACCGCATGTTCGATAAGAGCACGCACCACTACACCGACAGCGTAGGCAACATTCTGCGCAGCACCGGTCGTTATCTGGTCCTGTATCTGATCATCGTGGTGGGCATGGCGTGGCTGTTCGTCCGTCTGCCGAGCTCGTTCCTGCCGGACGAGGACCAGGGGGTATTCCTGAGCATGGCGCAGCTGCCTGCCGGCGCCACCCAGGAGCGTACGCAGAAAGTGCTGGATGAGATGACGAATTACTATCTCACCAAAGAGAAGGACAACGTGGAATCCGTGTTTGCGGTTAACGGCTTCGGCTTCGCCGGCCGCGGCCAGAACACCGGCATCGCGTTCGTCTCGCTGAAAGACTGGAGCCAGCGTCCAGGTGAGGAAAACAAAGTTGAAGCGATCACCGGCCGGGCGATGGGCTACTTCTCGCAGATTAAAGATGCGATGGTGTTCGCCTTTAACCTGCCAGCTATCGTTGAACTGGGTACCGCGACCGGCTTTGACTTCCAGCTCATTGACCAAGGCGGTCTGGGCCACGAAAAACTGACCCAGGCGCGTAACCAGCTGTTTGGCATGGTGGCGCAGCACCCTGACGTGCTGACCGGCGTGCGCCCTAACGGCCTGGAAGATACACCGCAGTTTAAAATCGATATCGATCAGGAAAAAGCCCAGGCGCTGGGCGTCTCCATCAGCGACATTAACACCACGCTGGGCGCGGCCTGGGGCGGGAGCTATGTCAACGACTTTATCGACCGCGGCCGCGTGAAGAAAGTGTACATCATGTCTGAAGCGAAATACCGTATGCTGCCGGAAGACATCGGCAAGTGGTATGTTCGCGGCAGCGATGGTCAGATGGTGCCGTTCTCCGCCTTCTCTACTTCGCGTTGGGAATACGGTTCACCGCGTCTGGAACGCTACAACGGCCTGCCGTCGCTGGAAATTCTCGGCCAGGCAGCGCCAGGCAAGAGTACCGGTGAGGCGATGAGCCTGATGGAAGAGCTGGCGGGTAAACTGCCTTCCGGTATCGGCTACGACTGGACCGGGATGTCTTATCAGGAACGACTGTCCGGCAACCAGGCCCCTGCCCTGTATGCCATTTCGCTGATTGTCGTCTTCCTGTGTCTGGCAGCGCTGTATGAGAGCTGGTCAATTCCGTTCTCGGTCATGCTGGTCGTCCCGCTGGGTGTGGTCGGTGCGCTGTTAGCCGCTACCTTCCGCGGTTTAACCAACGACGTTTACTTCCAGGTGGGCCTGTTGACCACCATCGGCCTGTCGGCGAAGAACGCGATATTGATCGTTGAATTCGCCAAAGACCTGATGGAGAAAGAGGGTAAAGGGCTAATTGAGGCAACGCTTGAAGCAGTGCGTATGCGTCTGCGTCCGATCCTGATGACCTCCCTGGCGTTTATCCTCGGCGTTATGCCGCTGGTGATCAGCTCGGGTGCCGGCTCCGGCGCGCAGAACGCCGTCGGTACTGGCGTAATGGGCGGGATGGTGACCGCGACGATTCTGGCCATCTTCTTCGTGCCAGTGTTCTTCGTGGTGGTTCGTCGCCGCTTTAGCAAGAAATCGGAAGATATTGAGCACAGCCATCAGGTTGAGCATCATTAATCGTCACACTTGAACAAAGGGCCGCCTTCGCGGCCCTTTTTTTGTCCGTCGCAACAGGGCACATATTGCCATTGTTTATTTTTCACACTGCATTTAATATATATTGATATGGTCCTGGCTATTTTTTCACATTGCCTGGTACTTATGATCTTTACACACTCATTTACCAGGAATAATCCTAATACCAACGCCCGCGGCCGGCGGTTTCTGAACGCGACAGCTGCCTGCCTTAAGCCGATGATTGATAAGACTTCTCTATTTCTCGGGCTGTGTGCCAGGGCCTGCGAAATTAATTCGTCTATTTTTAAGATAATTTCTCTCTGATAATTGTAATTTTTCGTAATAGCACGATGAAATCTGTTGGAGAGTGGATTATAGTTAAATCAGCAGGATTACTCAGTTAGTGTCAGGTCGGTTAGTCGTGTTCATCCCACAACGGTGTTTGTTAGTCGTCGTTTAAACCACTCAAAAGGGGATGCGTTATGGACGAATACTCGCCAAAAAGACATGATATTGCACAGCTACGCTTTCTCTGCGAAACGCTGTATCATGACTGCCTTGCAAACCTGGAAGAGAGCAACCATGGCTGGGTCAACGACCCGACTTCGGCTGTCAATCTTCAGTTAAATGAATTGATCGAGCACATTGCCACATTCGCGCTTAATTATAAAATTAAGTACACTGAGGATAATAAACTGGTCGCTCAGGTTGACGAATATCTGGACGATACTTTTACCTTGTTCAGTAACTACGGCATTAACTCAACGGATTTGCAAAAGTGGAAAAAATCCGGTAATCGACTATTTCGTTGCTTTGTCAACGCCAGCCGGGAAAACCCGGCCAGTCTCTCGTGTTAGAATTATTACAATCAAAAGGTGGAATTATGTCTGATAAGCCATTAACTAAAACAGACTATTTGATGCGCTTACGTCGTTGCCAGACAATTGACACGCTGGAGCGCGTCATTGAAAAAAATAAATATGAACTGTCTGATAATGAACTGGCGGTATTTTACTCAGCCGCCGATCATCGTCTGGCTGAACTGACCATGAATAAGCTGTACGATAAGATCCCGACCTCAGTCTGGAAGTTTATCCGCTAATCGACGCGCACAACGTGGTCTGCTGACCGGACGATACGCGTCAGCCGCCGCAGGGTATCTTTGTGATAGTCATCACATCATTCAGCTAACAGCAACCCTGTAACCGGTTTCTTTTTTATACTGCTACGGCCATCTAAAGTCAGGTATAAGGAAGACCCATGAGTGAAGAAAAACGTAAAATGATCGCCGGTGAGCTCTATTTATCTGGCGACCCAACGCTTCGCGCCGATCGCCTGCGCGCCAGACAGTTGTTACACCGTTATAATCATTCCTCCCCGGATGCGCAGGAAGAACGTCAGCATATTCTGGCCGAGCTGTTCGGTCGCGCCGGCGATGCGTATATCGAGCCAAGCTTTCGCTGCGACTACGGCTACAATATCTTTCTCGGCAACGCGTTTTACGCCAATTTTGACTGCGTGATGCTGGACGTCTGCCCTATTCATATTGGCGATAACTGCATGCTGGCGCCGGGCGTCCATATTTATACCGCCACCCATCCGCTGGATGCCGAAGCGCGTAACAGCGGCCAGGAATATGGCAAACCAGTGACCATCGGCCACAATGTGTGGATTGGTGGGCGGGCGGTAATCAATCCCGGGGTGACCATTGGTGATAATGCGGTCATTGCGTCCGGTGCAGTCGTCACCAAAGATGTACCGGCCGGGGCCGTTGTCGGCGGCAACCCGGCGCAGATCATTAAGCGCCTTCCGCTACCAAATCCGTAACTGTTATGGTTTTCTGTAACTGATCTGTTACTTTCGCCGTGGAATATTGCAACATAAAATAGCCTTCAGGCTAAGCCTGCCACGCCTGGTCCGCCGGGCGCGCACGGCTGGCTCATTGCAGAATTCGGGGACCAAGATGACAGAAATACAACGCCTGCTAACTCATACCATTGACGAACTCAACGTTCAGGAAAAACGCGATAATCGCCCGCGTTTTAGCATCAGTTTTATCCGCAACCATCCGGGGCTGTTTGTTGCCATGTATGCCGCGTTTCTGGCGACGCTGGTGGTCATGCTGCGCTCTGAAACGCTGGTAGACTCGGTCTGGTTGCTGGTGGTGCTGTTCATCCTGTTCAACGCCTTTTTCTTCTTTGACGTCTATCCGCGCTATCGTTATGAAGATATCGATGTCCTCGACTTTCGCGTGTGCTACAACGGGGAATGGTATAACACCCGCTTTGTTCCCCGGCAGCTGATCGAGCGTATTCTTCAGTCGCCGGATGTCGATAGCGAGCAGAAGGCGCAGCTCAAAAAGATGGTCGCCACCAAAGGCGAGCTCTCCTTCTACGACGTTTTTACGCTGACCCGCGCCGGTGCTGCACAATAAGACGATTTAGCGTCCGCAGCGCCAGCGGATAGCGGGAAGCAGAAGTATTACCATATCCCAGCACCAGCCCGCTCCGCCCCCGCTGCGGGTCGAGATAGAAATGACTTAACGCGGCAGGCGCCAGTTGAAACTGACGCGCCTGCTGCGCAATCGCCTGGTCATCGAACCCTTCCATTGCGACTGTCAAATGGAGCCCCCCTTCCCCGCCAAGGACCTCGCATGGCACGGTTATCTCTTGCGCCAGTGCCTCACGCAGCTGTTGTTGGCGCTTGCGGTACAGGCGACGCATGGCCGCCAGATGGCGAGCATAGTGCCCCTTCTCAATAAACCTGGCCAGCGCCCGCTGTTCCGTGCGGTGTCCTCCACGCAGCAACGTGCCAATCACATCCTGAACGGCATCCGCCAGCGCAGGCGGCATCACCATGAAGCCAATACGCAGCGCCGGAAAGAGTGTTTTGCTGAAGGTACCGAGATACACCACCGGGGCATCCGGCACCATCCCCAGCATCGCCGGGATCGGCTCTCCGCTATGGCGAAACTCGCTGTCGTAGTCATCCTCCACAATCCACGCCCCGTGCAGGCGGGCGTACTCCACCAGCGCCAGACGTCGCGCGGCGCTCATGACGCTCCCGAGGGGATACTGATGAGAGGGAGAGGTGAAGATCAGCCGGGGCGGCTCCGCGACGCCGTTGGCAATCCCCATCCCTTCGTCATCGACCGCCATTCCGCTGACCCGCAGCCCTGCGCGCTGAAAACTGCTCCTGGCCCCCAGGTAACCCGGCTCTTCCACCCACACGCTGTCGCCAGGATCCGTCAACAGCGAAGCGCATAAGTTCACCCCTTCCAGCGCCCCTTCGGTAATGACAATCTGCCGAATATCGCAACGGATCCCCCGGGAGAGCGCCAGATGACGAGCGATAGCCTCCCGCAGCAAGGGGTCGCCTGCCGCCTCGCCATAGCCCAGCAGTGCGCTGCCCTCGTCGCGTAAGACGTTATCCATCAGCCGCCGCCACAGCGGCAACGGGAAATAGTTCACCGCCGGCATGCCAGGGGTAAACAGCAGCGCCGGAGAGTCGCGGCGCATTGCGGCTGGCAGCCCTTGCAGCCGTTCAGGCAGCACGACGGGCGGCACCTTCACGGGCTCTTCGCGGCAGGCGGCGAGCGGTACCACCTGCGTTCCCTGACGGCTCCGCATCAGGTATCCCTCCAGCGCCAGCTGCTCCAGGGCAGCATTGACCGTATTTCGCGACAGCTGCAGCCGTCCGGCCATCACCCGCGATCCGGGCAAACGGCAGTTGGCCGCCAGAGTTCCCTGCAGGATGGCATGGCGCAATGTGTGGTAAAGGGCCCGCTGCAGGGTTTCATCCGATCGGTGCTGTATCCCCTGCGTCACCAGCGTAAAAAAACCATCGTCCGGTATGTTCATCTCATCTCCTCGTGGCCCTATAAAAACATACGCCTGTGGCACTTTTTATGGAACCAGTGAGCGCGTACGCTGCCTGAAAAACCCCGCTAAGGAAACCGCAATGCGTGAATACAATCAGTTTGGACAGGAACTCGGCGCCGCGCTGCCTGACTGGCAACCGCGTCCATGGCCAGCACGGCAGGTATTACAGGGCAGCCGCTGTCGGCTCGAACCACTGACTCTCGCGCATGCCAACGACCTGTTTGCTGCTCACCAGCTGGCGCCAGACGCCCGCAGCTGGACGTGGCTGCTGCGTGAACCTGAGAGCAACCTTGCAGAATTCAGTGCCTGGGTGGAGCAGGTCGCCACGCTGGCAGACCCGATCCATTTTGCCGTCGTTGACCAGCGGCAAGGGAAGGCGGTTGGCTCACTGGCATTAATGCGCATCGACGCCACCCACGGCGTGGTAGAGGTGGGACATGTGCATTTTTCACCGTTGCTGAGCCGAACGGCTATGGCCACCGAAGCGCACTGGCTGTTAATGCAGTATGTGTTTGATACGCTCGGTTATCGTCGCTATGAATGGAAATGTAATAGTCTCAATATGCCGTCGGGCCGGGCGGCAAGACGGCTGGGTTTTCAGTACGAAGGACGTTTTCGTCAGGCACTGGTGAGCAAAGGACATAACCGGGATACGGACTGGTTTTCGGTGATAGACGGCGAATGGCCGCAGCTGGATAACGCCATGCGGCAATGGCTGGCCGCCGACAATTTTACCGCCGACGGCCAGCAGCGCCGCATTCTGGAGAGTTTCCGTTAACGACGTTTTTTGCGCCCCTGCACCGCTTTAAAGCGGGGGTTGCTCTTACAGATAACGTACAGCCGCCCTTTGCGCTTGACCAGCTGACAATCCGGGTGGCGCTGTTTGGCGCTGCGTAATGAGTTAACGACCTGCATCATGCCTTCCTTTTCGCATCAATAAAGCCGCCGAAGCGCTGACGGAACCGGGCCGCGCTGCCCTCGCTGGCGAAGGTTTTTTGTTTGCCGGTGTAGTACGGATGCGATTTCGAGGAGACGTCGATCGTTACATACGGAAAAGTTTCGCCGTCGAGTTCAATCACGCGATCGGTGCGGATGGTGGAACCGACTTTAAAATACTCATTAACGCTGGTGTCGTGAAACACCACCGTGCGATAGGGGGGATGGATATGGGCTTTCATGATGACCTCGTCATTATGTTATAACATAACATTTAAGTTACGCCGTTCCACGACAAAGATCAACCATGTTCAAATTAAGGGTAATGGGCCTAAGGCGAGTTTCCCCGCCTTAGGTTTCAGGGCGCCAGACGGTGGGCGATGGCGCGTAGCTGTTCCGCGATGGCCTGCAGATCTTTGCCTTGCTCAGTTCTGGCGCCGCTGGAATGACGTATCACCAGGCGCGCCGGCAGGATGGATGAAGTATGTGGCGCACCGCTGGTGCTGGCGAGGATCCGCCGCACCGCTTCTTTCCCCTGCAGATCGAGGTCCAGCGACACCGTACTCAGCGCCGGATAGAAAAAGGAGCTTTCGTAGGTATCGTCATAGCCAATGACGGACTTCTCCCCCGGCACCGCCACCTGGTGCTGATGGAAAGCGCTGAGCACCCCCAGCGCCATCTGGTCATTGCCCACCAGCACGGCGCTGAAATTGGGCGTTTCGCGCAGCATCTGCAGCGCGCCGGCATAGCCGCTTTGCGCATCCCAGTTGCCGTGCAGAACGGTCACCGGCTTCAGGCCGTAGCCCTCCAGAGTCTCCAGCCAGCTTTTCAGCCGGAGTTTGGCCGAGACGGAGCTGTCCGGCCCCGCCAGCAGCGCGATCTCCCGATGCCCCATCTCATAAAGATATTTGACGCTGGCCCGGGTGCCATCTGCCGGATTAAACGAAACGTTAAACACGGAACTGTAGGGGTCGACATCGAGAAAAAGGCAGACGATATCATCGTTGTCAGCGGCGATTTTCTGCGCCTGCTCGGTCTCCAGCGGCACGTTGATAATGACTTTATCCACCCGCTGAGATTTCAGTTCATTGATGGAATCCTGGATACTTTGGTTGACGCTCTCATCGATCATCGAAATCAGGACCTGGTAACCTTCCAGATTGGCATAGCGTTTTACCGCCGCCGCCACCTGGGAAGGCGCATGCCAGGCCAGCGAAATCGTCACCAGCCCGACCGTCTGGCTCTCCTTCCCCACCAGCTGCTGCGCCAGCCGGTTTGGCACATAGCGTAAGGCCTCTATTGATTTCTCCACCTTGCGGCGCGTCGCTTCGGATACATTGGCAGATTTATTGAGTACCCTGGACACGGTCTGGTAAGAGACGCCCGCATGGCGTGCGACGTCTTCCAGAGTAGCGCTTTTAGACTTCATGGTCCGGTTCCTTATGTTGTTATCCCATGATTGTAACAGGGGCCATTTGAAAAAACGCTCACCGCCACCTTTCATCGCAAAATTACACCACAAAAAGTATTACGTTCACAACATAGTTAATTGTGAATCACCTCACCCATCACAACAAAAACCAGCATGATTATTTGCACTTAGTCACACAATAATCATATCTCGTTTGCCTGAAGTTACATTTAGGCATTTTATGACATCAGTTATGTGAACGTAATACAAAACAATAAGAGGATAGAGATGAATACGACACTGCGCGCCCTTTCCGCCGCGTTAGCCGCTGCGCTAATCGCCCCTTCCGCGTTTGCGGCGACCGCCGCAATCCCGAGTATCGATTTCCATGGCTATATGCGCGCCGGGGTTGGGGTCTCCGGCGATGGTAGTGAAGCGGAATGGCAAAAGAACAAGCTGGGCCGTTTGGGTAATGAATCGGATACCTATGGTGAGTTGGAACTGGGCTCCGAGGTCTACAAGAAAGATGACGTCAGCTTCTATCTCGACAGCATGGTCAGCATGGTCTCCGACGGCTCTAACGATAATGAAACCACGCTGAATGATGATGCACAGTTCGGTTTACGTCAGCTGAACCTGCAGATCAAAGGGCTGATCCCCGGCGATCCGAATGCGGTGATCTGGGGGGGTAAACGTTACTACCAGCGCCACGATCTGCACATCATCGATACCAAATACTGGAACATATCCGGCTCCGGGGCCGGGGTGGAAAACTACACCCTCGGCCCTGGCGCCGTCTCGCTGGCCTGGATCCGCGGCGATGCCAACGACGTTGACTATCGTGTCGATGGCGACAGCAACGTCAATATTAACTATATCGATTTACGCTATGCAGGCTGGAAGCCGTGGTCGGGTTCGTGGACCGAATTCGGCATCGACTACGCCATGCCAAACACCACCAAAAAACAGGACAGCTACGGCGGGCTGTACGATGCCGAGAATGGCGTGATGCTGACCGGTGAAATCAGTCAGGATATGCTGGGCGGCTATAACAAAACCGTGCTGCAGTATGCCAACAAAGGGCTGGCGCAGAACATGGTCTCCCAGGGCGGCGGCTGGTACGATATGTGGAACTACGTGAACGATGCCACCGGCTATCGCGTGATTAACACCGGCCTGATCCCGATTACCGAAAAGTTCTCCATCAACCACGTCCTGACCTGGGGCTCGGCGGATGATATTACCGACTACACCGACAAAACGCGGATGCTGTCGCTGGTTGCCCGTGGGCAGTATCAGTTCACCGACTACGTCCGCCTGATTGGCGAAGTCGGCGGTTTCTATCAGAAAGACAGCTATAACAATGGCACCAGCTACAAACAGGCCGGTGAGAAATATACCATTGCGCTGGGCCTGGCGGACGGGCCGGACTTTATGTCACGCCCGGAATTACGCATTTTTGCTTCATACCTGAATGATTCTGAAGATGGTAAACCGTTTGAAGACCAGACGGCGAATAATACCTGGAATTTCGGCGTGCAGGTTGAGGCCTGGTGGTAATATCGCGCTGGTAAGACAAAAACGTTATTTATATCTCCAACTGTAAGGTCATTAATTACCCTCCGGTAATCATTATTGCCACTGCTGTCTTTGTCTTATTTTCGGGATAACCTGTTTTCAGGTTATCCCGTTTTATTTATTTCCTGGTAGCAAAATGCTCATCCAGCAATTGACGCAGCGCATCGGACTGCTTACCGAAAATAGCATGCACCTGCTGGCCGAGAATAATGACGCCCAGCGCGCCCTGCTGCTGTAATGCGTCAGTATCCACGGCCGCAAGGTGACGAACCGTCACCCGCAGACGAGTAATACAGGCATCAACTTGCGTAATATTCGCTTCGCCACCAAAGGCCTGAATAAGCGCCTCGATTTGCTGTTTTTCCGCCTCGCTTAACGGCTGTGCCGGACGTGCAGGAGAGAAATAGTGCAGAAAGGATTTTAAACTCACCATCATAAGCTCCAGGTTTAAGATAAAAAAAAGCCTGCTCGTCAGAGCAGGCATGGAGAAGAAGAAATTACGCGTGGCGACGAAGAATACGGCAATCCCATGCTGAGAGGATCAGCGGGTCCGGCGCCGCCGCGTCGGTCAGGCAATCCCGATACCCCGGCGGCAGAGTCAGAGTATGACTTTGCGCGCTGTAGTTCTGCAGGAAGACAAACGTACTCTCACCGTCGGTGCGCGCGGTAGCCACTACGCCGGGCGGTAAATCCGCCGCTATCGCTCGTGGCAGATCCAGCTCCCTGCTCAGGGCAGCAAAGAAATCGCGCTGGAAGGCTAAATCGTTGCGGGAGGCGACATGCCAGGCTTTACCTTTCCCGAAACCGTTCACCGTCACCGCCGGCCGTCCGGCATAGAAATCATCCCGGTAGGTGGCCAGCGTCTGAGCGCTCTCGGTATGGATTAGTTCACAGAGATGGCGCACCTGATAGGGACCCTGCAGACCGCACTGATTCCCGGCAAGCCCCTGCACAAGATTAAACTCGCCGTCATTCAGACAGTCGATCTCTTCCGCCCAGATCCCCAGCAGATTGCGCAGCGGGCCCGGGAAGCCGCCGAGATAGCAGAGATCGGACTCATTGACGATGCCGGTCCAGTAGGTGGTCACCAGGTGGCCGCCGCTGGCGACAAACGCCTCTGCCCGCGCGGCAAAGCCGTCGCGCACCATATATAACATCGGGGCAATCACTAACCGGTATGGCGTTAAATCGACATCAGCGTCAATCACATCGACGGCAATGCCCTGTTCCCAGAACGGACGGTAGTGTTCGTTGACCGTCTTCTCATACTCCATACCCAGATTGCGCGGCCCCTGGGCGTCATCAAGCGCCCAGCGGTTTTGTTGGTCGAAGATAATCGCTACTTTCGCCTCGGTGCGACAACCCCGGACCTCTGGTAGCTTGCTCAGTATCTCGCCGAGCTGGCTGACTTCACGACCAATACGGGTATCAATGTGCCCGACGTGGTCAACCACCGCGCCGTGAAATTTCTCAACCGAACCGCGGCTTTTCCGCCACTGGAAATACTGCACCGAGTCGGCGCCATGCGCCACCGCCTGCAGCGAGGAGAGAATATGCATTCCCGGCTTCTTCAGTTTGCTGGTCGGCTGCCAGTTGGTGGCGCCTGGTGTGGACTCCATCAGCACAAACGGTTTGCCGCCCTTCAGGCTGCGCATCATGTCGTGATACATCGCGGTGTAGCAGGCCAGTGCGGTTTCGTCTTTATCGCGGTGCCACATCGGATAGCTGTCCCACGAGATAAAGTCCAGCGCCTCTGCCAGTTGCCAGTAGTCGTAATCGTAGAAATACTCCATAAAGTTAGTGGTCACCGGCAGGGAGGCATTCGCCGCCTTCAGCGGAGCAATTTCATGGCGGCAGAAATCGGTCACCTGAGCGGTGTTAAAGCGATGCCAGTCAAGATTGAGACCGTGAATTGACACCTCGCCCTGTGGCGCAGGTGATTCAATTTGCGACCAGTCGGTATAGGTATGACTCCAGAAGGTGCTCCACCAGGCCTGGTTGAGGTTCTCCAGGGTCTGGTAACGCGCCTTCAGCCAGTCGCGAAAACGGTTCTGGCAGAGATCGCAATGGCATTCACCGCCATATTCATTGGAAATATGCCAGCCCAGTACCGCCGGGTGTGAAGAATAACGCTCTGCAAGCAGGGTATTGATTTTCAGGGTTTTCTCGCGATAGACCGGTGACGACATACAGTGGTTGTGACGGCCACCGTGCAGGGCCGGCACCCGATCGCGTCCCACCCGCAGAACCTGCGGATAGCGTTGCGACATCCACGCCGGACGCGCGCCGCTCGGCGTAGCCAGAAAAACATGAATGCCGGCGGCATACAGTTTATCGAGGATAGTATCCAGCCAGGCGAAATTAAATACCCCTTCGCGTGGCTCCAGTTTCGCCCAGCTAAATATTCCCACCGACATCACATTGCATTTTGCCTGCTGCATCATGGCAATGTCTTTATCAATAATATCGGGGTCATTCTCCCATTGCTCCGGATTATAATCCGCGCCATGCAGCAGCGTACTAACCTTCGGATGTAAAGGTGCAAATTTATTCATAATAAACTTCCTGAAAAAAACGACAAAAAATTAATTAAAAACTTTTACCGACGGCAATACTTTTCCCTGGCAATCAAATAGCGCCTGATTTTCACGTGCATTCCCTTCTTTCCACTCGTCGTGGATATATTTCATCCCCGCCGGAGTGGCCCAGGTATTTCCCGGCACGGCAATCCACGTGGGCTCCCAGTAAAAAATACCTTTGCCGCGCTGGTCGGGAACATCTATGACGGCCTGCATCAGATCGTGAATATAGTGATAATGCCCCTGCACGGTGGCGGGATAACCCCCGTCCTTTTCCTCTTTCGCCTGGAAACTATTTTCCGCGTTGTCGCAGTTGGCCAGGGTATAGGCATAGGCCGCCTCGACGACGATAACGTCTTTGTTATAGCGTTTGCTGATGTCATCCATATTGGCCTTCAGGGCGCTGATCGGGCCATTCCAGTAGGTGTACATCGACAGACCGATCACGTCATATGGCACATGGCGTTTATCAATCTCATCAAACCACCAGCGGAAGGTATCGTTCCTGGTCCCTTCGGCCAGATGCAGCATGATTTTCACTTGCTCGCCGTGATGCAGGTTCTCCTTCAGGCCATCAATGGCCGCGTTCAGCAACCCGGCCAGCCGGTCGAACTCGCCGCCCCCCTGCCCCCAGCTTTTCCCTTCCGGCCACAGGATGCCGCCGTTGATCTCATTGCCGATCTGCACCATGTCCGGCAGGACGCCTGCCTGCTTAAAGCGGGCGATGGTATCGCGGGTATAGTCATGAATCGCCGTTTTCAGCTGCGGATAATCCATCTTTTCCCAGGCTTTCGGCTTGAACTGCTTGCCGGGATCGGTCCAGAAATCGCTGTAATGAAAATCGAGCAGCAGTTTCATCCCCTGGGCTTTCGCCCGTTTCGCGAGGGTCAGGGTGGTGGCCAGGTCGTTATTTCCGCCGCCATAGCCCTCGCCGCTCGCCGATTGCGGATCCACCCACAGACGGAGGCGAACATAGTTGACGCCGTTCTCTTTCAGAATCGCGATCGGATCCTTGCGCTGATTATTCTGGTCGTAGAACGTCGCCCCGTGCTTTTCGGCATTCAGCAGCGTGGAGATATCCGCGCCTTTGATAAAGTCCGCCGGCATGCCCTGAAACGCGCGGGTTTCAAGCGCGTCCGCGGCCAGAGAAGAGGTGGAGAAACTGCATGCCAGACAAACCGCAAGCCATGCGGGGGTGAATCTTTTCATGTGCTTATCCTTTAGTACTGCCCGAGGTCAGGCCGGAGACAAAGTATTTTTGTAACGCCAGGTAGAGGATCGCCACCGGTACGGCAATCAGCACCGCCCCCGCCGCGTAGGTGGTGTAGCTGGCACCCATTTTTTGCGCCACCAGGTTATACAGACCGATAGGCAGCGTGTATTTATCCGGGGTACGCAGGATGGTACTGGAGAGGATGAAATCGCCCAGCGGACCGGTGAAGGAGAACAGCGCCACCACCGCGAGGATCGGCCTCGACAACGGCATGATGATCTCGATAAAGATGCGAAAGCTGCTGGCGCCGTCCATGCGGGCGGACTCATCCAGATCTTTGGGGATCGCGTCGAGATACCCCTTCATCAGCCAGGTATTCATCGGGATCATCCCCCCGACGTAGATCAGCACCAGCGCCAGATGGCTGTTAATCAGGCCAAGCAGTTGCGATAGCACAAAGATCGCAATCAGCGCGGAAAACTGCGGGATCATCTGCAGCAGCAGGAACAGCATCAGCCCGTTCTGCCGCCCTTTAAAGCGGAAGCGGGAGAAGGCGTAAGCGGTAAAGCTGACGCTAATCAGGGTCAGCACCATGGTCAGAAAGCTGATTTTCATCGAGTTCCAGTACCAGGTGAGGTAATTCACATTGCCATTGAACAGATCGGCATAGTGCTGGAACGACAGGTTTTCCGGAATGATCGAGGTACTGAGCAGGCTATTGCCGGCGTTCAGCGACGCCCCGACCGTCCAGACCAGCGGATAGATGATCACCACCGAGACCAGAATAACCACCAGCCAGGTGAGAGAGAGTCGGATCCACTTTTCGCGTTTAATACTGGGTGATTGAGCCATGTTGCTTCCCTTACGCCATGTCGTCATTTTTGAAGGATTTGGTGGCGCGGAACTGCCACAGCGCCAGGCCGACGACAAAGATCGACAGCAGGATCGTGATGGTCGCCGCGATGGCGTACTGCGACGAGGACATCGTCAGCTTATAGATCCACGACACCAGAATATCCGTCCCACCGGCGTTGGAGCCTGCCACCGCAGGACCGCCGTTGTTAAACAGATAAATGATGTTGAAGTTATTAAAGTTGAAGGTGTACTGAGTGATGATGATCGGCGCGATCGCGTACAGCACCAGCGGCAGAGTGATGGTGCGCAGACGGGTAAAGGCGCTGGCGCCGTCCATCGTCGCCGCTTCATACAGATCGTCCGGGATCGCCTGCAGCACGCCGGTGGTCATGGCAAAGACAAACGGGAAGCCAAGCCAGGTCTGCATCATGATCAGCGCCGTTTTAGTCCAGAACGGGTCGGTCAGCCATGCCTTCGGGCTGATACCGAAGAACGACAGGATCGCGTTGTTGATGACCCCGAATGAATCGTTGAACATACCGGCAAAGACGAGGATGGTGACAAACCCCGGCACCGCCCACGGCAAAATAAAGATGGTGCGGATCAGCGGCTTAAAGCGCAGATCTTTTTGATTCACCAGAATCGCCAGCAGCACGCCCACCGTACACTGCAGGGTGGTCGCCAGCAGCGTCCACACCACGGTCCACTGCAGCACATCCAGGAAGGTGGAGCGCCAGATAGAGAGGGTGAAAATATTGACGAAGTTTTTCAGCCCCACCCAGTCCACCAGCTTCGCCGGCGGCGTGTGGTACAGGTTGTAGTTGGTGAAGGCGATGGCGAAACCGAACAGAATGGGAAAGATCACCACAAACACCAGCAGAATAAAGCCCGGGGTGATCATCAGGTACGGGAAGCCGTCGCTCAGCAGCATCTGGTACTGCTTACGCACGCTGTTCAGGGCGATCCCCTCATCGCGTTTTTTGCCGTTCAGCCACGCATCCCGCAGCGAGAGAAAATAGATCAGCACGCCAAAGGCGACGATCAGCACACTGATAATCCCCTCCGCTAACAGGAAGATAGAGTTATCCCGCGGTACCTCTTCACCCAGGGTATATAACCCCCACAACCCCTCACGCAGGAAATCATAAAAAATCCCCAGAAAGCTGCTCAGCAGCACCAGGAAGACCAGCCCTTTCAGCCACTGGCGATGATAAAACTGACCGAAACCCGGCACGATTGCCAGCAGCAGGCCGCACCATGCATGGCGCCCGGGCCCGCGTGCGTCGCTAAAATTTTCGCTGGAATGGATGCTCACACTCGACTCCTTCTACAAACGGGAGGTCCCCCTCCCGCTCGGTGACTTCACGTGACGGTGAATTACTGATTGCTGGCCTGCATTGCTTCGATCTGCATCGTGATCTGTTTCACCGCGTTATCGAGCGCGGCCTGCGGCGCCTGCTTACCGGTGAGGCTCAGTTCAAGCGCGGCGTTGGCCGGCCCCCACACTTCCCCCATCTCCGGAATGCCCGGCATCGCCACCGCTCGCGCCGACTGGATGGCGACGGCACTGGCCTTTTGGTCGTTTTTAATCACCGGATCGTCAATCATCGCCTTCAGCGGCGGAATTTCGCCGGTGGCGACATAGCGGGCTTTCACATACTGCGGCTGGTTGATGAACTCGATAAACTGTTGCGCCAGCGCTTTGTCTTTACTCCAGGTCGATACCACATAGCCTTTGACGCCGAGGAAGGAGCTCATCGGCTTGCCGTCCGGCAGGGTCGGCAGGGGCGCCACGCCATAGTTAATGCCAGCGGCTTCATACGGCTGGAAGGCCCAGGGGCCGTTGATCACCGCCGCCGCTTTTTTCTCGGTAAACAGGGAATCGATGGCATTCAGCCCGTTATCGCCGAGGATCCCCGCTGGAAAGACCTTCTCGGCATAGAATTTTTTCAGGAAGGTGACGGCTTCGACGGCGCCGGGGGTATTGAGGCCCACTTGCTGCGGGTTAAAGCCACCGCTGTCGTTTTTAGCAAAGATATAGCCGCCCATCGGGCCAATCGCCCCCCAGCTGTAATAGATCTGGTCAAACTTGGCGAGCAGGCCGTATTTGTTCTGCTCGCGCTGGGTTTTCGAGTAGTCCAGCCAGGCCTGCAGGCTGTCCAGCGGCTTGTCGATCAGGTCCTTGTTATAGATAAGCACTAGGGTTTCCACTGCTTTCGGGATCCCGTACAGCGCGTTGTCCATGCGGAAGGCATTGATGGAGGCTGGCGTAAAGGCATCCTGTTTCGCCTGATCGACACTGAGCGGCGAGAGTAGTCCCTGAACCACGGCGCCGCCGAGCTGGTCATTCGGGATCACCAGCACGTCCGGCCCAATGCCCGCCGGGCCGTCGAGGCGCAGTTTTTCCAGCTGCTGGGCATAAGGCATCTCCTGGAGATTAACCTTCACGTTGTACTGCTTTTCAAAATCGCTAACCGCGGTTTTGATGCCGGCGGATTTTTTAATGTCTTCCCAGACGTTGAGCTGCCCGGCGGCGTGCGCCTGCAGGCTGGTGAGTTGCCCCGCCGCCAGGGTGGTAAGGATCAGTGCAGCAAGCGTGTTCTTTTTCATTATCAACCTCATGTGAAGGTATAACAATTTAATGGTTTTTATTGGGCTTATCTCTGCCAGTCAGAAAAATAAATCACTTCAACCTGGCGAGTTATATGAGAAAAAGGCTCCAGCTCTCTTTTGTTATACGCTACCCGTAGATCGCTGACAAAACTACCATAAGCTGCCAGTTGTGTGATCATCATTACAGAAATGAAACGCCGCTGTATGGCGCTAAAACTGCGGAAGTTATAGTCAGGGCATGATTTTACTGCTGTTGAACATCGCCACGCTGATTTGTTACACGTAATACAATTCATGCTACACACAGCGACAAAGCAACGGCAAACAACAGCTACTCACTTCGGGGAATGTGGATGTCCAATATACGACTGAGGAATGTCACCAAAAGGTTCGGCAGCACGGTGACGCTGCACCAGGTCAATCTCGATATTGAAGATGGCGAGTTTGCCGTTTTCGTCGGTCCTTCCGGCTGTGGAAAATCGACGCTGCTGCGCATGATTGCCGGTCTGGAAGAGGTCAGCGAGGGTGAAGTGCTGATCGGCGATGAGGTGATGAATGATGTCGTGCCCGCCCGCCGCGGCGTGGCGATGGTCTTCCAGTCCTATGCGCTCTACCCGCACATGACGGTGGCAGAGAACATGGGCTACGGGTTGAAGGTGAATAAAGTGCCGAAAACGGAGATCCGTCGCCAGGTGGAAATGGTGGCTAAAACGCTGCAGCTCTCGCACCTGCTGGATCGTAAACCGAAGCAGCTCTCTGGCGGCCAGCGGCAGCGCGTGGCCATTGGCCGGGCGATCGTGCGTAATCCCCGGGTGTTTATGTTCGATGAGCCGCTCTCTAACCTCGATGCGGAGCTGCGCGTCGATATGCGCCTGCATATTGCCCGTCTGCACCAGGAGCTGAAGACCACCATGGTGTATGTCACCCACGATCAGGTAGAGGCGATGACGCTGGCCGATAAAATCGTGGTCATGAACTACGGGAAAGTCGAACAAATGGGTTCGCCGATGGCGCTGTATTACAATCCGGTCAACAAATTCGTCGCCGGCTTTATCGGCTCGCCGAAGATGAATTTTTTGCCGGCCATCGTCAGCGACTGGCAGCCGGAACGCTTAACGGTCACCCTCGCGCAGGACCATCAGTTGGTCCTCAATATCGCTACCCAGCCGCTGAAGCCCGGCGCCGCGGTGACGCTGGGGATCCGGCCAGAGCATCTCACGCCCGACGTCACTACCGGTACCGTGGTGGAGTTTCAATGTGAAGTAGTGGAGCGTCTGGGTAACAATACCTATCTGTTCGGCCAGTGCTACGGCCACGATAACGTCAAGGTCCTGCTGCCCGGCGACGTCCATTTCCGCCCGTGGCAGAAAATAAATCTGGCCTTCGATGAGCGCTTCTGCATGGTATTTGATGAGAATGACCTGCGTATCAGCGCTGATATCCCGGCGCCGGATGCGCACTAGCTAACATATTGCTGTCATCTGCGCCGTGTATGCTGCGACTGAATGCCGGAATACACCCTGCCCGGCATTCACACCCTCATTTTTATTCTGCTGCATCGGAATCATCCTTCTCTCCCGGCATCGCAGCCTCTCGCGATGCCGGTTTTTTCGCGACCTCAGCTCACTTCTCTCGCTGCGCCTGATTTATCTTTCGCATATACTGATGACACCCGGCGAACGATAAGGACACAGGTATGAGGACCCGGCATCTGGTGGCGCTGTTTACAGGGGTGCTGATACTGGCCATCATCCTGCCCATCTCACTCAGCATCTGGCAGGCAGCGCGGCAGGCCAAGCTGCAGTTCTATCGTGAACTGGATGACTATTCCAACCGTATCGTCGTCCGCACGCTGCAGGTTGCCGATCAGGCCAGGGAAGCGCTACGTGAGGCCGACTCACACACCGCCGCCTCCTGTAGCCCTGAGCACCTGCTCACGCTCCGCCGCATCGCCTACACCCATCGCTACATTCAGGAAGTGCTCTGGCTGCGTGATTCCGTGCCGCAATGTTCCTCCCTGGAAGACCATAGCGTCGCGGTCACCTTTCCCCCGCCGGATCACATTGCCCCTGACGGCTATCGCACCTGGCTGACCTCAATAAACGATCTCGGCCTTAATCACCAGATGACGGCCATGGGCAGTCAACAGCATATGGTGATGATCGATCCCATCTCTTTTATCGATGTGGTTCCTGCCAGCGAGGAGAAGATCCATACCATGCTGTTTGGTTTGGATCACCTGAAAATGGTGATCAGCAGCCAACCGCTGCCGGATACGGTCTGGCAGCGTATTAAAGATCCACATGTTAATATGCTGACGCTGGATAACACGGTCTATCGGATCCAGCGCATTCCCGAGCTGGGCTCCGGCATCGTGACCTGGTCGTCGACGCTGCCGCTGCAGCAGCGTATTCGCCAGCAGCTAATCTTCTGGCTCCCTGTCGGCATCTTCACCAGCCTGCTTGCTACCTGGCTGCTGCTGCGCCTGCTGAGACACCTGCGATCACCACGCAACAGTATGCTGGACGCCCTCAACTCCGAAGCGATTCAGGTTTACTATCAGCCGATAATCTCGTTGCAGGATGGGAAAATCGCCGGGGCCGAGGCCCTGGCCCGCTGGCAGCAACCCGACGGCACCTTTTTATCGCCGGATATTTTTATTCCTCTGGCCGAGCAGACCGGGCTGATTACGCAGTTGACGGAAGATATCGTCAGGAAAATTTTTACCGATCTCGGTCCCTGGCTGCGGCAGCGGCCGGAAGTGCACATCTCCATCAACCTGTCGGTAGATGATTTACGCTCGCCCACCCTACCGACGTTGTTACACGATCAGCTGCAGCACTGGGGGATCGCCGCCGAACAGATCATCCTTGAAATCACCGAGCGCGGGTTTGTCGACCCGGAGACCACCATGCCGGTGATCGCTCACTACCGTCAGGACGGGCATCGTATCTCGATTGATGACTTTGGCACCGGCTACTCCAGCCTGAGCTATCTGCAGAAACTGGACGTCGATACGCTGAAAATCGATAAATCTTTTGTCGATACCCTCGAGTACCGGCCGCTGACGCCGCACATTATTGAAATGGCCAAGGCGCTCAATCTGGCCACCGTCGCCGAAGGGGTGGAAACCGAAAGCCAGCGCGACTGGCTACGACAGCATGGCGTCCAGTACGCCCAGGGATGGCTGTACAGCAAAGCGCTGCCAAAAGAGCAGTTTATTCTGTGGGCGGAAAATAACCTCCATGTGCATTAAGCAACAGGAGCAATAAGCAGAATGCCAGCGGGTGTGGCCACTTCGCCGCCCGCGCCTGGGCGCTACTTCAGATAAGATTTGATCACCTGCATCACCGTCTCCAGATCCGCTTCACGCTGTGTCTCTTCAGGCTCTTTCACCACATGGTCGGTCAGATGCCCCTGAATAACCTGCAGCATCATACCGTTGACCGCGCCGCGAATCGCCGCCAGCTGCTGTAGCACCTCAGCGCACTCATGCTCGCGATTGAGCATTTTCTCTAACGCGGAACTCTGCCCCTGAATTTTTTTCAGTCGGGTCAGTAACATTTTTTTGTGTCGAACTGTATGTGACATTGCACGATCCACCGTTTCATTCTGTCCGTGATTACCGACCTTCATCATCAGTAACGCCTGCCAGCATAGCATGATCCCTTTTGTCAGCCGCTTTTTCTACTGGGGGGTAGTATTTTACTACTGGGGGGGAGTAGGATAAACGCACTTTTGGCAAGGATCCCGATATGAACGATTTCACTTCCCTTCTGCAGCAAGGTAATGCCTGGCTGTTTATTCCCAGCGCGATACTGCTCGGTGCCCTGCACGGCCTTGAACCGGGCCATTCAAAAACCATGATGGCCGCCTTTATCGTAGCGGTACGGGGAACGTTAAAACAGGCGGTGCTGCTGGGGCTGGCGGCGACGGTTTCCCATACGGCAGTGGTCTGGCTGATCGCCATGGCCGGCCTGTGGTTTGGCCGCGGCTGGAACGCGCAGACCTCTGAACCCTGGTTTCAGCTGATCTCGGGGATAGCGATTGTACTGATTGCCTGCTGGATGCTCTGGCGCACCTGGCGCGAATCGCAGCCCCACACGCACCATGATCACCACCATGAACATGAGCACCATCACGAACATGATCATCACCACGAACATGATCACCACCATGAACATGATCACCACCATGACCATCACCATGCGTCCTCATCCGCCGTGCCGCTGGTGGCGGAGGAGTGGCAGGACGCGCATCAGCGGGCTCATGCTCAGGAGATCAACCGGCGCTTTGATGGCCGCCAGGTGACGACCGGGCAGATCGTACTGTTTGGCCTGACCGGCGGGCTGATCCCCTGTCCGGCGTCCATTACTGTGCTGCTTATCTGTTTACAGCTGAAGAAATTTTCGCTTGGCGCCACGCTGGTACTGGGCTTTAGCGTTGGTCTGGCGCTGACGCTGGTGGCTTCCGGGGCTATCGCCGCGCTGAGTCTTAAACAGGCCACCCGCCGCTGGCCCTGGCTTAATGATGTCTCGCGCAAGGCGCCCTGGTTCTCAGGTTTACTGATTATCGTGGTGGGGATCTACATGATGGTTCACGGCCTGAGCGGCCTGTAAGCGTCGGCTCGCCCTCTTGCGGATAGAGAGGGCGAGTCGTTAATTCAGGAGACTATCTCCTGCGGAGTGCTGACCGCTTTGCGGCTGACGGGCTGGCGAAACCACGGCAGGCACAGCTGGATCAGCGGCCCAATCGACAGCGCGTAAATCACGGTGCCGACGCCAAACTTACCGCCCAGCAGCCAGCCAATCACCAGCACGGTAAGCTCAATAGCCGTACGGATACCGCGTAATGACCAGCCGGTACGAGCGTGCAGACCAGTCATCAGGCCATCACGCGGCCCGGGGCCAAAGCCCGCGCCGATATACATCCCGGTGGCGATAGCATTCAGCACAATCGCCCCCACCAGCAGCACACTGCGAGCCACCAGCGACTCCAGCGGCGGCAGGACGGCCAGCGTGGCATCCGCCGCCAGCCCCAGCACGATGACGTTGCTCACCGTGCCGAGTCCCGGCATTTGCCGGATCGGGATCCACAGCAGCAGCACCGCCGCGCCGGTCAGGATAATCACCGTACCGAAACTGATACCCAGTTGTTTAGCCACCCCGAGATGGAAAACATCCCACGGATCGGCGCCAAGATTGGCATGCACGAAGAGCGCCGTGGACACGCCATAAAGTACCAGGCCGATATATAACTGCAGCAGGCGACGAAGCATATTTTTTCCTCTACATCATTGCGAATGCCCTTATCATCAGCAAAAATGGACTGATAATTAATGGCCAGTTTTGGAAAAGTGGATCGCTATGTCAACCCGACGCTTTGGAACACAATCGCTGGTACGCCTGCTCGGCAACTGGCAGGAGTCCACTTCACGCACGCCGCTATGGCGTCAGCTAGCGGAAGCGCTCCGCCTGCTGATCCTCGACGGTCGCCTGACGCTGCAAACGCGCCTGCCCGGCGAGCGTGAGCTGGCGGCGGCGCTGAACGTCAGCCGGACCACCATCGCCAGCGCGCTCGGCCAGTTGCGGGAGGAGGGCTTTCTCTACAGCCGCCAGGGAAGCGGTTCGCGCATTGTTTTACCAGAACGCCCCGCCGACCTGCCGCCCCCCTCAGACATCCCCTCCACGCTGAATCTCTCTACCGCCGCCCTCAGCGCCGGGCCGGAAGTCCATCAGGCCTTCCAGCATGCCATGACGCTGCTGCCGCCCTACCTGGGCCAGACCGGCTACGATCAACAAGGGCTGCCGGTACTGCGGGAGGCGATTGCCCGTCGCTACAGCGAACGCGGTCTGCCGACGCGGCCCGATGAAGTGATGGTGGTCAACGGCGCCCTCAGCGCCTTCGCATTGATCCTCCGCCTGTTTACCGGCCCGGGTGACCGGGTGGTCATCGACGCCCCCACCTATCCGATGGCGATTAGCGCCATTCAGGGCGCCTCCTGCCGCCCGGTCGGCGTCGCGCTTCCACAGCAGGGATGGGACTGTGATGGACTCGCGGCGACTATTGCGCAGACCGCGCCGCGTCTGGCGTGGCTGATGCCGGATTTTCACAATCCCACCGGGCGCTGTATGGATGCTCCCACCCGCCAGCGGGTCGCGGATATCGCCGCCAGAACGCGGACGACGCTGGTGATCGACGAGACCATGGTTGATCTGTGGTATAACGCGCCACCTCCTCTACCGCTGGCCTGCTTTAATCCCGATGCTGCGGTGATCACCATTGGCTCAGCCGGGAAAAGTTTCTGGGGGGGACTGCGCATCGGCTGGATCCGCGCCAGTGCGCGAACCATCGCCTCCCTTATTCAGGCCCGCGATTCCCTGGATTTGGGTACGCCGCTGCTGGAGCAACTGGCCTGCAGCTGGCTGCTGGCCAATGCCGCCACGCTGCTACCGCCGCGGCGGGAAATGCTGAAGGCGCGCCGGGACATGTGCGAAACGTTAATGGCGGAGTATTTTCCCCGCTGGCGATTTTCACCGCCGGAAGGTGGGCTCTCTTTTTGGGTGGAACTCCCTGACATGCTGGCCACGCTGTTCTCTGCGCGCGCGGAAAGTCAGGGGATCCATATCGGCACCGGCACGCGCTTTGGTCTTGAGGGAGCCTTTGATCGCTATTTGCGTCTGCCATTTACACTGCCAGACGAAGCATTGCGCCAGGCCTTCTCCACGCTACAACCGCTGTGGCAAAGCCTTGCAGAACAGAAGGAAAATACGCGTTTGCGGAAAATAATATAAGAAAATATCGACGGGCTGGCATCAGCCCGTCAAATGACCATCATCCATGAGGTATATGAGATGTTTTTATAAAATTGCCTGAGTATCCTGCCCTCTGGTTATGGCATCCCGGTGACAGAAATAAGGCAATTTCATTAATGCTGGCGCGGAATAGGAAACCCTTTCAGGGAAATAATAAAGCCATCTTCATCTTTTTTAATTTTAGCGCCGGTGTCACACCAGTCGGAGGCAATGCGAAAGAACTCATCACTACCGATATTCCAGTTCAGGCGCACGTGTTTTACGTATCCTGAGCGCAACATATCGCAGGCTTCGCTATAGTTGCTGGCTGTAGAGAATTGTTGTTTCATTTTTTCTTCTTCAGAAGTTTTCTTAATGCTTTGATTTCTTTAGGGGTTAATGGGGTTGCTTCCTCTTCGGTATGCTGGCTGTCAATGTCCTCTTCCGTCACCCCCGCCTCACCTGCTGACTCCTCCAGCTGAAAAGCCAGCTGCAGCAGCTTTTCCGTTGCCGTTCCCAGGTTCTCGTTATTCACTTCCGCATAATGACGCAGCTTCTCTTTTAACTCGGCGTCAATTTTTACATTCAAAACCACTGTGGTCATAGCTACGCTTCCCGTGCAATAAAATCATCATAATTAATACACGAAGTTAACATGCTGATCCAGAGATATATTTTATAGCATGGCTCTGGCAACAAATTCCCATCAATAAGATGCCTTTTATTTATGACATGCAAATGACATTAATATTTCAGTAGCATTTCAGATTTATGACAAGTAAATATTATGGAATAAAAACGGGTTATTTTAGCAACAAAAAATAATATGTGATCCGTATCAGATATTAATTATAGCAGGGATAAAGACCGGACAAATACAAGGGAGATATCAGGAGGGCGAAATGGGTGGGGGCCCTGCCAGCTACATCCCGGCACACACGTCGTCTGCTCTGGCTGCTTCCTTCCGGACCTGACCTGGTAAACAGAGTAGCGTTGCGGGAGAACCAACAGAGCCCCCATTGAGAGCGTTAGTTACCCAACGCGCTGGCGCATTATCCCTGCTGACCTGGTGAATTGCAAGCTCACCCCGATCGCCTGCTGGTTTATTGCACAATACGCCAATAAAACCAACAACTCACGGCCAGGCTGTGAGATTGGGAGCACGCGCTCAGCACATTGCCGGGTTATCCACCATACTTAGCCCTCTTGCGTCACCTTTAATCATCAGCACCTTGTCTCGACGGTAATCGAATGACTGACTCATCACCACAGACCATCACTCTGCCTTTACCCGCTATTGAAGGGATGACCATCGCCTTTCATGGCGTGAACTATCTGCGCCCGGAAAAAATGCTCGACTTCGCGACCATCAGCCAGACCCCCGTGCGGGCGGTCACGCCGCTGGCGCTGCTCTATTCCACCGTCGGCGTGCTGCGCCAGGTGGAACTGCGCAAACTGCCCGTCTACATCAGCGGCCGGGTGGTGTACCCCATTTCGTCGCTGACCATGCCGGGCCTGCGCGCGAAACTGATCATTAACGCCACTTCGCAGCGGTTGAAATTTCTCGAGAGCCTCATCGCCAGTTCACCGTCTGACAATGTCCATGGCATGCAGATCCTCGGCCTGGCCCTGACCTTCACTGTCGAACAACCCGCCTGAACCGAGGCAGGCTGTACAGCCTGCGCCTCAGCGCTTATGCTGGCGTTTTCCGGTTAACAGGGCTGAACATGGATCCGCACGACACATTCCCCCAACGCGTCTGGCATATCGTGGCGTCGATACCGGAAGGCTATGTCGCCACCTACGGCGATGTCGCCTGCCTGGCCGGTTCACCGCGCGCCGCGCGCCAGGTAGGTGGCGTACTGAAGCGCCTGCCGGAAGGGTCAACCCTGCCCTGGCATCGGGTGGTCAATCGCCATGGCGATATCTCCCTCACCGGGCCCGATCTTCAGCGACAGCGCCAGGCGTTGCTGGCCGAAGGGGTTCAGGTCTCCGGCAGCGGCCATATCGATCTCCAGCATTATCGCTGGGTTTACTGAAGACAAAAAAAAGCCCCCGTCAGGGGGCTCGGCGAGCTTATTGCGCAACGGGGACGGCGGTCTGCGTGACCGGAACCAGCGTCAGGTCGGCATGCGTCCCACCCTGGTTTATCACCGTCTGCACGGTATCGGTAATGAACATTAGCTGGCCGTTCACCGCGATCGCGGCACTCAGCAGAATACGGGCGTTCGGCTGAATGTCTGCCGGATTGTAAGGCAGGGCAAAGTTAAATGGCGCCTGTTTGCCTTCGGTACGCACCGCTTTTTGCGACAACACGCGGGCTGGCGCATCTGCCAGAGAAGCATCCGACAGGGTCACCGTCAGTACCGCATCCGGCGGTAAAGCGATTCTCTGGCGGATATTAATCGTCCCCGTAACGCTCGGCTGCTGCTGTGCCACGCTCAGCGTCGCGATGCCATAAGGGTCGGGCGCGGCTGCCTGAGTCGAAGAACTGGTAGAGTGGTGATTAGCACAGGCGGTTAGCGTCGCGGCGACGGCTAAGGCACTAAACATATAGGCAAATTTCATGATGTTCTCCTTATCATCCCTTAATACCCAGGAGGATGTTCCGCCGCTTCGCCGGCAGGAACTTTCGTGTCGTCAATAAGTGTGGCACAGATCTCAGATTTGTTCCTGTTGCCCCCTCGTTATTCAGATTATTACACCCATCGGACCACTTGCGATTCCAGGTTATACTTTGCCACATCACGCGCACCGCGCTGCGCCGCTATCATTAATTGAGGATAAGTATGAGTCAGGCACTCTCTAACCTGCTGGCATTATTAGATCTGGAAAAAATTGAGGAAGGGTTATTCCGCGGACAGAGCGAAGACCTGGGATTACGCCAGGTTTTTGGCGGCCAGGTGGTGGGCCAGGCGCTGTATGCGGCAAAAGAGACCGTGCCCGTTGAACGTCTGGTACATTCGTTTCACAGCTACTTTCTGCGCCCGGGCGACAGCCAGAAACCGATCGTCTACGATGTGGAAGTACTGCGCGACGGCAACAGCTTTAGCGCCCGGCGAGTGGCCGCCATTCAGAACGGGAAGCCGATCTTCTATATGACCGCCTCATTCCAGGCGCCAGAGCACGGCTATGAGCATCAGAAAGCGATGCCGCCGGCCCCCTCTCCTGACGGCCTGCACTCGGAAACCGATATCGCCCGCAAGCTGGCACACCTTCTGCCGCCGCAGGTAAAAGATAAATTCCTCTGTGATAAACCGCTGGAGATCCGCCCGGTCGAATTTCATAACCCGATGAAAGGCCATATTGCTGAACCGGTGCGCCAGGTGTGGCTGCGCGCCAATGGCGCCGTTCCCGACGATCTGCGCATTCATCAATATCTGCTGGGCTATGCCTCGGACTTTAATTTCCTGCCGGTGGCGCTGCAGCCGCACGGCGTCGGCTTCCTTGAGCCTGGCATGCAGGTCGCCACTATCGACCACTCAATGTGGTTCCATCGGCCGTTTAATATCAATGAATGGCTATTATACAGCGTTGAAAGCACCTCGGCCTCCAGCGCCCGTGGCTTCGTCCGCGGCGAGTTCTACACTCAGGATGGAACGCTGGTGGCTTCAACGGTCCAGGAAGGGGTGATGCGTAACCGCAACGCATAAAAAAAGCCTCCCGAACGGGAGGCTTTTTGCTACAGGGAGAAGGGTTTTCTATCAGGCGTTGTAGGCGTTTTCGCCATGGCTGTTGACGTCCAGTCCTTCGCGTTCCTGCTCTTCTGGTACGCGCAGCCCCACGGTCATGTCCGCCACTTTGTAGCCAATGAAAGCGACAACGCCCGACCAGACGATGGTAATCGCGATACTCTCGAGTTGCACCAGCAGCTGATGGCCCATGGTGACGCCTTCTGCATAACCCACGCCGCCCAGAGAGGTGGCCGCGAAGATACCGGTCAGGATACAGCCGACGATGCCGCAGACGCCGTGGACGCCGAAGACGTCGCAAGGGTCATCAACCCGCAGCCAGCGTTTCAGCGCCGTTACGCCCCAGATGCCCGCCAGACCAGATGCGATACCCACAATCAACGCCCCACCGACACCGATATACCCACAGGCTGGTGTGACGCCAACCAGACCGGCAATCGCCCCGGAGCAGGCGCCCAGCAGTGAAGGTTTGCCGCGCAGAGCCCATTCGCCAAAGGTCCAGGCCAGGATGGCTGCCGCTGTGGCGACGACGGTGTTGACGAAAGCCAGTGCGGCAATTTCGTTCGCTGCGCTGGCGGAGCCGGCGTTGAAGCCGAACCAGCCCACGTAGAGGATGGCGGTTCCGGTGAACACCATCGGCAGATTGTGTGGTTTGAACGCTTCTTTGCCGAAGCCCACACGTTTGCCCATCATGTACGCCCCCACCAGCCCGGCAACCGCGGCGTTGATGTGTACAACGGTGCCGCCCGCGAAGTCCAGCGCGCCGTGGGTCGCCAGCAGACCGCCGCCCCAGACCATGTGCGCAATCGGAACATAAGAGAGCGTCATCCACACCACCACGAAAATCAGCACGGCGGAGAAACGAATACGCTCAGCCAGCGCCCCCACGATCAGCCCGACGGTGATACAGGCGAACGAGCCCTGGAAGGCCACGTGGATGTACTGATAGAAGGTGCCCATCAGCGCTTTCAGTTCAATATTTTTCAGCATCACCCAGTCAAAGCTACCGAAGAAGCTGCCGCCGGTGCCGAATGCCAGGGTATAGCCATAAATCACCCACAGTACGCAGACCAGGCCAAAGGTCACAATCACCTGAGTCAGCATGGAAAGGACGTTTTTGCCGCGGATCAGGCCGCCGTAAAACAGCGCGATCCCCGGGATGGTCATAAACAGAACCAGCGCGGTGCAAATCATCATAAACGCGTTATCGGCTTTGTCCGCCACTGCGGGCGCGGCCATTGCCAGTCCCGGAAGAAGGGCTAATGCCCCCAGACCCGATTTCATTGTTGCCATTTTCATTGTTTCGTTCCCCATCACTGTGTGGTCTGGAAATTACAGTGCCGCTTCGTCAGCTTCGCCGGTACGGATGCGAATGACGCGCTGCAATTCAGCGACAAAAATTTTGCCGTCGCCAATTTTTCCGGTGTAAGCCGCTTTGCTGATCACATCGATGACTTCATCCAGCTGATCGTCGGCAATCGCCACATCAATCTTCACTTTTGGCAGAAAGTTGACGCTATACTCGGCGCCGCGGTAGAGCTCCGCATGACCTTTCTGACGGCCAAAGCCCTTGACTTCAGTGACCGTCAGGCCCTGAATGCCGATGGAAGACAAGGCTTCACGCACGTCTTCCAGTTTGAATGGTTTGATTACCACGGTAACCAGCTTCATAAGTCCCCTCCAGGCAGTATTCGGTAATGGCCGCAGCTAACACGATGGATATAAAGCAAGGGCTATGCCAGAAATGAAAAAAGGCCGCAGAGCGGCCCTTTGATGGTAAAAAACAGGGGACAGGTCAGACAATTGCCTGCTGAAACGCGTTTGCAGCGCAAAAATGCACCACAACAGTGCATTTGATGTAACGTTTTTGCACCACAGCAGGCCACGCTTTGTTCGCTGCCTGCTGGTGGTGCATCAGGCGCTGAGCGACTCTTCCCGGGCGCTGGCCGCCAGCTCTTCGCCAGCCAGCTGCAGCTGATACATCTGCCAGTAACGACCCTTCGCCGCCAGCAGCTGCTGATGGGTGCCCCGCTCGACAGCCTGACCGCGATGCAGCACCAGGATGGTATCGGCCTCAACGATGGTTGACAGTCGATGGGCGATAACCACGAGGGTGGTATGCTGGCGGACTTTCGCCAGCGCCTGCTGGATCGCCTGCTCGGTGCCGGAGTCGATGTTTGCCGTCGCCTCATCCAGAATCAATACCTGCGGGGTCTCCACCAGCACGCGCGCCAGCGCCAACAGCTGTTTCTGCCCAACGGAGAGGTTATTGCCCTGCTCGCCCAGCTGAGTGTACAGGCCATCGCTCATGCTGCGCGCCACCTCCGCCAGTTGCACCGCCTCCAGCGCTTCCCAGACCTGCGTCTCACTGATATCCCGACCCAGCGCGACGTTGGCGTAGAAGGTATCCGCCAGCACCACCGGATCCTGTTGCACCATCGCGATGCCCCGACGCAACGCGCTGTGGCTGAGGGAAGCAAGCGGCCGGCCATCGATGCGGATCTCCCCGTGGGTTAACGGGTAATAGCCCATCATCAGACTCGCGAGAGTACTCTTCCCGCTGCCGGTATGCCCGACCAGCGCCACGAAGCTGCGGGAGGGAATATCCAGACTGATATCCTGCAGGACCAGTCGATCCCCCCGGTAGGCAAAGGAGAGATGGTCAATTTCCACCCGGCCGCTGCTCAGCGGCGCGTCATCCGAGCCCCACGCCTGGCGCGGGCGATCCATCAGCTCAAAAACGCGTTCGCCGGCGACCACCGCCTGCTGCAGCATCGACTGCTGGGTGGTCAGCTCAATAAGCGGCTCGTTAAGGCGTCCGAGATAGCTGATAAACGCGTACAGGACCCCGACCTCGATCGTGCCCACCGCGCTAAAGCCAAACAGCATCAGCAGCCCGCACAGCACCAGCGAGGAAAAAAGGCTCAGCAGCGGGCGCAGCAGAAAACCGTCGAGGCGCAGCGTCTGCATCCGCGCCAGATAGTGGGCATAGCTGGCCTCGCGCATCCGTTCGCCAAAGCGCGCCTGCTGGCGGAACTGCTGGATCACCCCCATGCCGTTGATCACTTCGTTGAAACCATCGTTGATATCAGCAAGCCAGGCGCGCACCCGGCGCACGATCGGCGTGCTATAGCGCTGATAGATGATCATCACGATCAGCACCGCCGGGAAGATCGCGATCGCCACCAGCGCCATCCGCCAGTCGAGGCTAAACATCGCCACCAGCATCGCGCCGATCAGCGCCGCGCTGCGCAGCACCGTCGCCACCACCGTCACGTACAGATCGCGAATGACTTCCGTATCGTTGGTCACCCGCGAGATAAGCTGCCCAACCGGCTGGGTATCAAACTCGCTGAGCGGCTGATGCAGGGCGGCATCCATTACATCGCTACGCAACTGCTGGACGACGCCGACCGCGGCGCGGTTAAACAGCAGCGACTGGTTATAGTGCAGTAATGCCGCCAGCAGCTGCAGGCCGATATAGGCTACCGCCAGGCCTGCCACCAGCTTCAGCGGGAGCGTATGCTTCGCCACCATATTATCGATGAAATAGCTGATGAGCAGCGGGCCGCTCACTTCCGCCGCCGCCGCGATCCACATCATCCCCACCGCAATGGCCAGCGGCTTACGCCAGGGAGAACCATAGGCCAGCAGGCGTTTAAGCGTCGGCCAGAGTTCGGTAAAGCTACGCATCCAGGGCCTCCTCTTGCGCCTGCGGAACCTCGTCAAGCGCGGCTTCCAGCTGCTGGTAACGATACATGTCGCGGTACCAGCCTGGCTGCACGGCCAGCGCCTCATGGCGGCCACGCTGGGCAATATGCCCATGCTGTAACACCAGAATTTCACTGGCCTCGGTCAGCGCCGACAGCCGGTGGGCGCTGATAATCACCGTCCGCCCCTCCCCCCACTGGCGCAGGTTGTGCAGGATCTGGTGCTCCGTACGGCCATCTACCGCCGACAAAGCATCATCAAGGATCAAAATTTCAGCCTCCAGCAGCAGAGCGCGGGCAATCGAGATGCGTTGTTTCTGGCCGCCGGAGAGCATCACGCCGCGCTCGCCCACCTCGGTATCGTACCCCTGGGGCAGGCGCAGAATGTCGTCATGCACGCTGGCCAGCCGTGCCACGCGTTCAATCTGCGCCGGTGTCGCATCCGGTTTGCCCAGCGCGATATTATTGGCGACGGTGTCAGAGAATAAAAATGGCGTCTGATTGACCACCGCCAGCCGGGCGCGCCAGCTGTCGAGCTGCAGACGCGGCAGCGGCAGGTCGTGAAAGCGGATCTCGCCGCTGGTGACGTCAAAATGACGTTGCAGCAGCGCCAGAATGGTACTTTTACCGGCGCCCGTCGGCCCGCAGATACCCAGCATTTGCCCCGGCTGGAGGGTAAAATTAACCTGCTCCAGCGAAGGTTTACTCGCCTGCGGATAGATGAAGTTGCGGATGGCAACCTGCAGGACACCGCGGCCTGCCGGCACTGCTTCATTACCGTCGTCCACCGCTGGCGCCTCTTCGAGCATCGTGCGGATACGGCCATAGGCCGCGCTACCGCGCTCAACAATGTTAAACATCCACGCCAGCGCCAGCATCGGCCAGATCATCAGGCCAAGATACATCACAAAGCTGGTCAGCTGGCCCAGCGTCAGGCTGCCGTGGATCACCATCCAGCTGCCGCCGCCGATAGCCAGCAGGTTAGCGGCCCCAATGGCGATATAGATGGTGGGGTCGAAACGCGCGTCAATGCGTGCCACGCGCATATTTTTCGCGCCGGTATCGGCGGCATCGGCGGCAAACTGCGCCGACTGGCGATCCTCCAGCCCAAAAGCCTTAATCATGCGGATGCTGGTCAGGCTCTCCTGTGTGCGATCGTTAAGGCTGGAAAAGGCCGCCTGGGCCACGCGAAAACGTTCGTGAAGCGCATCGCCGTTGCGTTTAATCGCCAGCGCCATCAGCGGCATCGGCAACAGCGCCAGCAGGGTGAGCTGCCAGCTAATCTGCGTCGACATCACAATCAATACCGCACAGCCCATCACCATCGAATCCACCAGGGTTAAGACCCCTTCACCGGCGGCAAATACCACCCGGTCAACATCGTTGGTGGCGCGGGCGATCAGATCGCCAGTGCGATGGCGCAAATAGAATGCCGGATGCTGGCGGCTCAGTTGCCGGTAAAAATCTTCCCGCAGTTCGACCGCCAGCTGGTAAGAGGCGCCGAACAGCAGCACGCGCCAGACATAGCGCAGCAGGTAAACCATTACCGCGACCAGCACCAGCGCGCCGATCCACATCCACACCTTCTCTGCGGTGTAATGTTGTTGCGTCACGCCGTCCACCACAATGCCCACCACCTTCGGCGGAATAAGCTGCAGGACGGCAATAATGGCCAGCAGGGCAATCGCGCCAAGATAGCGGCGCCACTCCCGGCGGAAGTACCAGCTGAGTTGAGCAAATAATCGCAAGCAGTAAGATCCTGATTTGTAATGGGTTACGGCGCAATACCGTTATTCGACAGGCAAGGCGGTGGTATATTTTATCTGTTCCATGGCAAAACTCGAAGTGACATCCGACAGCCCCGGCACGCTGTTCACTAAACGTTTATAAAAATCGTCATAGCGTTTCATATCGGCCACCTGCACCCGCAGCAGGTAATCATACTCTCCTGCCATCCGCCAGAAGCCGAGCACCTCCGCCATCTGCGTCACTTCGCTCACAAAATGGCCATACCAGTCGCTGCTGTGATGCTGAGTCTTGATCAGGACAAACGCCGTCAGGCCCAGCCCCACCTTTTCGGCATCCAGTAAGGCGACGCGCCCGCGCAAAATACCTTCATCTTCGAGCCGTTTCAGGCGCTTCCAGCAGGGCGTGGTGGTCAGATTAACGGCATCGGCCAGCGCCTGCAAAGAGAGGGTGCAATCTTCCTGCAGCAGCGCCAGCAGCTTACGGTCAATTTTATCTAGCATAGGGCATCCGAAGAGAAAATTTTGCTCTCATAATGGTAATCCAAAGGCTAAATGGCAACAATTTTTCCTGCGCTTTCCGCTAAGCTAGGCACAAAATGACAAACAGGAAATCACGATGAATAGCGCCTGGGTTAAACATGCCATTAGCGAAATCAACGCCGACTATCAGCGCTCCGCCGACACGCACCTGATCCGTCTGGCGCTGCCCGCGTTTCCGGGCATCCACCTGTATCTGAAAGATGAAAGCACCCACCCTACCGGCAGCCTTAAACATCGCCTGGCGAGGTCGCTGTTTCTCTATGGCCTGTGCAACGGCTGGATCAAAGAAGGTACGCCGATTATTGAATCCTCCTCGGGTTCAACCGCCGTTTCGGAGGCCTACTTCGCCCGCCTGCTGGGGCTGCCGTTTATCGCCGTGATGCCTTCCTGCACCGCCAAACGTAAGATCGAACAGATCGAGTTTTACGGCGGACGCTGCCATTTTGTGCAGAGCGCCTGCGAAATCTACGATGCTTCCGAAACGCTGGCCCGCGAGCTGAACGGCCATTATATGGATCAATTCACCTTTGCCGAGCGGGCCACCGACTGGCGCGGCAATAACAATATCGCCGACAGTATTTTCCGTCAGATGAGCCATGAACCGCACCCGCAGCCGTCATGGATCGTCATGAGCGCCGGCACCGGCGGCACCTCGGCAACCATTGGCCGCTATATTCGCAGCCAGGGCCATGAGACGCAGCTGATGGTCGTTGATCCGCAGAATTCGGTCTTCCTCGAATACTGGCAGACCCGCGACGCCACCCTGCGCAGCCCGGTCGGCAGCAAAATTGAAGGCATCGGCCGCCCACGCGTCGAACCGTCATTTATTCCCGACGTCGTCGACGAGATGCTGCGCGTACCGGATGCGGCGAGCGTGGCCACCGCCCTGTGGCTGGAAACACAGCTTGGGCGCAAGGTCGGCGCTTCTACCGGCACCAATATGTGGGGCGTATTGCAGCTGGCCGCGCGGATGCGCGAGGAAGGGCGAACGGGTTCCATCGTCACGCTGTTGTGCGACAGCGGTGAGCGCTACCTGGAAACCTATTACAACCCGCAGTGGGTGGCCGCCAATATCGGCGATATCGCGCCCAGGCAGGCGGAGATCGCCGCGCTGGTCGGCAGGCGATAAAAAAAGCCAGATAGAAAACTATCTGGCTTGCCGGAAGGGTCTCTCTATTCGGGGGAATAAGGAAGATCAGGATTATCCAGCCAATGCGTTAAAAAGTGGGAGACCGCCTGATGCCGGCAGTCTCCGATAACCGGAAGATGCGGCAGCTCGGCTTTCAGCTGCGGCATCGCGTTGCCCATGATAAAACCCCGCCCAACGCTGCCCAGCATCTCGCGGTCATTCATCGCATCGCCAAACGCCATGCACTCCTGCAGGGTGAAGCCTAAGTGCTGGCTGAGCACCGCCAGCGCCGCACCTTTATTACACCCGACCGGCAGCACTTCCAGACAGTCCATCGCCGAGAAGCAGAGAAACGCGCGATCGCCCAGCGTCTCATTCAGTTGGATCCGCAGGCGGCGGAGATCGTCATGATCGCCGCAAAAACAGATCTTGGTGACATGCTGCGCCGACATGCGTTTCGGATCGCACAGTTGATAGTGAAAGCCGCTGAAGACATGCGCTTGCAACAATTCAGGCCTTGCCTGACCGGTGAACCAGCCGCCATCGTTAAACACATGCATGCTGGCCTGAGTATCCCATTTGCTGTGCAGCACCGCTTCCGCCGCCTCGGGAGCGAGATCCTGGCGATAAAGCTCCTCCCCTTCCAGCGAATGGATGCGCGTCCCGTTGCCGGTGATCAGAAATGCGTCCAGGGAAAATTCGCCAATCACATGGTGCATCTCCAGCACATGGCGACCGGTAGCGAACGTCAGGGTGATATTACGTTCCCGCAGCCGTTTCAGCGCGGTGAGCGTTTGCTCGCCGAGACGATGGTCCGGCATCAGCAGGGTGCCGTCCATATCAAATGCGGCCAGTTTTGCCATGGTGTATTCCCCGATGTGTGATGGGCTTCGCTTGTGTTGCAGTATCACCTGGGATATACGGAAGTAATAGTGAATAGATATTATTAATTGTTCCGGGTTTACAGCGGCCCGGTGGATGACGGCCCCCATGCGACTCTTACACCGTTTAAATCAATACCAGCGATTGTGGCAACCCTCAGCCGGGGCGCCGCAGCAGGTGACCGTCGGCGAACTGGCGGAGCGCTGTTTTTGTAGCGAACGCCACGTCCGCACTCTGCTGCGTCAGGCGCAGGAGGCGGGGTGGCTAAGCTGGCAGGCCAGCTCCGGGCGCGGCAAACGCGGACAGCTCTCATTTCACAAAACCCCGGAAAGTCTGCGCAACGAGATGATGGAGCAGGCGCTGAACAACGGTCAGCAGCAAAACGCGCTGGAGCTGGCGCAGCTGGCCCCGGTGGAGCTGAAAGCCCTGCTCCATCCCTTCCTCGGCGGTCAGTGGCAAAACAATACTCCGACGCTGCGTATTCCTTACTATCGCCCACTGGAGCCGCTGCGTCCTGGCTTTCTCCCCGGACGCGCCGAGCAGCATCTGGCCGGGCAGATCTATGGCGGGCTGACGCGCTTCGATGAAGGCGACAATATGCCGATCGGCGATCTGGCGCATCACTGGCAGGTCTCGCCGGACGGCCTGCGCTGGCATTTTTACATTCGCTCCACGCTGTACTGGCACAATGGCGATGCGGTGCAAACCGCACAGCTACGGCAGCGGTTACAGTTGCTGCTTGAGCTGCCCGCCTTACGGACCCTCTTCGCCAGCATCAGCCGTATCGATGTCACTCACGCCCAGTGTCTCACCATCACGCTGCATCGTCCTGACTACTGGCTACCGTTCCGTCTCGCCAGCTACTGCAGCGTGCTGGCGCATCCCGACGATCCGGCCATCGGCTGCGGGCCATTCCGCCTGAAGCGGTTTAGTCCGGAACTCGTCCGCCTGGAGAACCATCCCCGGTATCACCTGCAGCATCCGCTGATCCAGGCGGTGGAATACTGGATCACTCCTCAGCTCTTTGACCGCGATCTCGGCACCAGCTGCCGCCACCCGGTGCAGATCACCATCGGCGATCGCGAAGAGCTCCACAATCTGCGCCAGGTCAGCAACCGTATCAGCCTTGGCTTCTGCTATCTGACCCTGCGCCACAGCCCGCGTCTTAGTAAAACGCAGGCCCAGCGGCTGGTGTCGATAATCCATCACTCGTCGCTGCTGGAAACGCTGCCGCTGGAGGAGGATCTGATTACGCCAAGCCATGAGGTGCTGCCGGGATGGTCCATCCCGCAGGGACCGGAAAACAACGCGGTGCCGCTGCCGGCCAGGCTCACTCTGCTCTATCATCTGCCGGTCGAGCTTCATGCGATGGCCGAGCAACTGAGGCAACGGCTGGCTCTGCTGGGCTGCGAACTGACGATCATTTTTCATGACGCCAAAAACTGGGAAGGCTGTCAGCATCTGGGGCAGGCCGACCTGATGATGGGCGACCGACTGATCGGCGAAGCGCCGGAGTACGCCCTGGAGCAGTGGCTGCGCTGCGATATGCTGTGGCCTAATTTGCTGACCGGGGCGCAATATGCCCATCTGCAGGCGACATTAGACGCCGTGCAGTCTCAGCCCGACGCCCGCAGCCGCAACGATGCGCTGCGCAACGTCTTCAACAGTCTGATGGAAGACGCCATCATGACGCCGCTGTTCAAGTATAACTATCGGATCAGCGCGCCACCGGGGGTTAATGGCCTGCGCCTCAACGCCCGGGGCTGGTTTGACTTCGCCAGCGCCTGGCTGCCGGCCTCGTTGACGTGAGAGAGCTGGTCGCCGCGCGCGTCTGGCGCTACCATAGCGCCTTTACTCATTTAGTCAGGAATTGCCATGAAACGCGCCGTAGTTGTCTTCAGCGGAGGACAAGATTCAACCACCTGTCTGGTGCAGGCTCTGCAACAGTATGATGAAGTGCATTGCGTCACTTTTGATTATGGCCAACGCCACCGCGCGGAAATCGACGTTGCGCGCGAACTCGCCCTGAAACTGGGCGCCGTCGCGCATAAAGTGCTGGACGTCACTCTGCTCAACGAACTGGCAGTCAGCAGCCTGACCCGCGATAACATTCCGGTACCGGACTATCAGCCTGATGCCGAGGGCATTCCCAACACCTTTGTCCCCGGGCGCAATATTCTGTTTTTAACCCTGACGGCAATCTACGCCTATCAGGTGAAAGCCGAAGCCATCATCACCGGCGTGTGCGAGACCGACTTCTCCGGCTACCCGGACTGTCGCGATGAGTTTGTCAAAGCGCTGCACCACGCCGTCAGCCTTGGGATGGCGAAAGACATTCGCTTTGAGACGCCGCTGATGTGGCTGAATAAAGCCGAGACCTGGGCGCTTGCCGACTTCTGGGGTCAGCTGGATCTGGTGCGCCAGGAAACCCTCACCTGCTACAACGGCATTAAGGGCGATGGCTGCGGCCAGTGCGCCGCCTGTAACCTGCGCGCAAACGGACTCAACCAGTATCTGGGGGACAAGGTTGGCGTAATGGCGGTGATGAAGCAAAAAACCGGGCTGGCACAGGCATAGCCTCCGGGGCGCGATTTACCGGAGCTTTGACTCAAATTCCCCGGTAGCGCGACGCTTACCGGGGCTACGGGTTCATCACCTGCCGTGGGCCCGTCACTCGCACGTCGGTTGTCAGCGCAAGTTCATCTGGTCAAGTTTCTCACGCAACACCCCTTCCAGCGGCAGCGCCTTCTGGGTCTTTAAATCGATACAGACAAAGGTAATCAGCGCATCGGCTACCACTTCGCCATTGGGGTTGAGGGTGACCACCTGACTAAGGGTGCCGCTTTTGCCGTTGAGTTGCTCCAGTTTGCTGCTCACTGTCAGCACATCGCCCAGCACCGCCGGACGACGGTAGTTAATATTGATATTCACCACCACGAAGGCGATGTTTTTCTCCATCATCCACTGAAACGCGGGGCTGTTTTCCAGGCCGTCCCAGCGGGCTTCCTCAAGGAACTCCAGGTAACGTGCGTTGTTCACATGCTGGTAGACGTCCAGATGATAGCCGCGAACTTTAATTTGTGTCTGCATAGCACTAATGCCTTTCTGTTATTGTTGTTTATGAGGTAAGAGGTCACACCACTTGATGCAACCTCTTTATCCTGGCAAAAAATCACCGCTGTGCAAGGTCTGGCATAAAATTTACAGCGTCAGATGGGCTAAATTGCGCTCCACCAACGCGCTCCCCATTCCCGGGACCTGCTTCAGATCATCGAGGGTTTTGAACGGCCCGTACTCTTCGCGGTAGCTGACAATGGCCTGGGCTTTTTTCAACCCTACGCCATTCAACGCCTGCGCCAGCTGTTCGGCGCTGGCGTGGTTAATGCTGACTTTTGTCGCCCCGTTGTCGGTGTCGCCGGGCACCGCTTCCGCCTTCGCCGAAGCGGTCGCCTGCACATTTTCTTTATTCACTACCGCTTTACCGCTGGCGGGTGCCGCCTGCGCCCCCTGTACCCCTACCGCGAAAACCAGAACGCCCGCGGCCATCAGTGTTTTTATTCCATATTTCATGCTGATATCTCCTTGTGTGTAGACAGCAAGGTTACGATAGCGTCAGTGCGGATGGCCGACAAAAGGTAAATCACAGAAATGGAAAGGGCCGCGAAAGCGGCCCTTGAGGATTACATCATGTTGCTCATTTTTGCGAGACGACGCGAAATTACTGCTGCTGGTCGATGCTGTCACCCAGCTTAATTTTCGCCGCCTTGCGCAGGTTGCTCATCAGCGCTTCGAAAGCGATTTGGGCATTGTTCTGGGTAATCCCCTGAACCATGGCCTTCTTCTGCTCTTCCGGCATGTTGCCTGCTTTCACTTCATCCAGCGCCACCAGCACCACATCGCCTTGCATATTGCTGCCAACGCCGTAGACCGGTTTGCCCTGCTGCGGCAGCGGCAGAGTGAATGCCAGCTGGCTCAGCGGA
Source organism: Klebsiella sp. X1-16S-Nf21 (assembly GCF_002837615.1). NCBI lineage: Bacteria > Pseudomonadati > Pseudomonadota > Gammaproteobacteria > Enterobacterales > Enterobacteriaceae > Klebsiella > Klebsiella sp. X1-16S-Nf21. The sequence continues at coordinate 33,169 of NZ_PJDK01000006.1, read as the reverse complement.
TCCTGGCCGGTACGGGAAAGCGTCTGCGGCGCGCCAAAGCTCAGGCCAGCCGCCTTCATCGCTTCATCGCCTTTGCCGTCTTTCAGCGCCGCCAGCAGCTTGTCGGCGTCCAGTTTCGCCTGCTGTTCCGCTTTATTGTGCTTAACGATATCGCTAACCTGCGCCTTCACTTCAGCCAGCGGCTTCACCGCCTCGGCTTTGTGCTCGCTGATGCGCAGAACAAATGCGCGATCGCCGTCAACGGTAATGATGTCGGAGTTGCTGCCCGGCGCGCCGTTCTCACCCACCAGACCGCCGTTGAAGATAGCGTCAGCGACCGGTTTAAAGTTCAGCTCTTCCGGCAGGTTATCGCGGCCAAACCAGCCGGTTTCCACCACCTTCAGTCCGGCGACCTGCGCCGCGCCCGCCAACGACTCATTATCGTTGCTGGCCGCATCGCTCACCTTCTGCTGCAGCGCGTAGTAAGCATCCAGCGCTTTTTCCTGCTTCACTTTCGCCGCAATGTCATTACGCACGTCAGCCAGCGGCTTCACCTGCGCCGGCTGGACGTCGTCCAGACGGGCCACCAGGAAGCCAACCGAGGATTTGATCACGCCAGACAGCTGGCCTTTCTCTTTCAGCCCGGCATCTTTCAGCTCTGGCACCGTAGAGGCCTCTTCCATCCACCCCATATCGCCGCCGTTGCGGGCAGAGATAATATCGGTCGATTTTTCTTTCGCCAGCGTGGCGAAATCTGCCCCTTTTTGCAGCTCGGCCAGCACCGCTTTCGCATCGGCTTCCGTTTTGGTCTGAATCACGCTGTAGCGGTTGCGCTGCGGCTGAGTGAACTGATCCTTATGCTGGTCGTACCATGACTGAATCTCTTCGTCAGAGGCGCTCTCCTGCATGCTGGCGGCATCCATTTTGATATAGCTGACGCGGAACTGCTCCGGCGCCATAAAACGGGCCTGATTCTGCTGCCAGAAAGCGTTGATTTCCTCATCGCTGGCCGTCTGTTTTGCCGCCAGGGCATTCACGTTGATGGTCGCTTCGCGGACGACACGCTGCTGAGACACCAGCGCCGCCAGCTGATCGGACTCACCCGGCAGCATGAAGTCGGTACCCGCAATGGCGTTAATCAGTTGCTGTGTGGTCAGCTGGTTACGCAGCGCCTGAGCGTACTGATCGGTGGTCATCCCCATCTGGGCGACAATACCACTGAAACGCTGGTTGTCGAACTTACCGTTCGTCTGGAAAGCCTGGGTCTGGAAGATCGCCTGCTTCACCTGCTCATCGCTGATGCTGAGGCCCAGCTCGCGGGCATACTGATCCAGAAGCGATTCATCGATCAGGCGGTTCAGCACCTGCTGGCGCATGGTTTTCATGTAGTTTTCGTTCGCCGCCAGCTCGGAGAACTGGTCGCCAAGCTGCTGCTGCATACGGTTACGTTCGCTGGCGACGGCATTTTCAAACTGCCCACGACCAATCTCCTGGCCATTCACTTTTGCGGCATAGTTTTTGCCACCGCCAATCAGGTAACCACTCACCCCGGTCAAAATGAACGAGACGATAATGATACCGAAAATAATCTTGAGCACGACGCTGTTGGCGGCCGTGCGTAGGTTGTCCATCATGGTGTAACAACGCTCCGCTGTAGATGACTTTAGCTCGCGCAGCATAGCACGTGATGGCCGCCGCGCGTGAGGACGTATTTTGACAAGAAAACAGGGTGATTGTCAGCCCACAAGTGGCGATAAACACACATAAAGTGGTCTGAAAAGGCAATAAAAAAGGCACATCTCACGATGCGCCCTTGTACTTCGTCACATTCCCTGACGGGAAAGCCGATCAGTTCACCGCGTCTTTCAGCGCTTTACCAGCACGGAAGCCCGGCACTTTTGCGGCAGCGATAGTAATTTCTTTACCTGTTTGTGGGTTGCGACCAGTACGGGCGGCACGTTCTTTAACAGCAAAGGTACCAAAACCTACCAGCGCAACGTCATCCCCAGCCTGCAGAGATTCAGTAACAGAAGCGATTAAAGCATCTAACGCACGTCCAGCTGCAGCTTTAGAAATGTCCGCACCCGCAGCAATTTTGTCAATCAGTTGAGATTTATTCACTGTTCTCTTCCTCTCTTTATAATTTATATCGCACCTGAGTCCTTCATAGTGCGACCGCGCAGCAGTTATATCAGGACTGTCATGCCCTTACAACAGCAGTTGTCAATGACCCCCCTGCCAGCGATCTAAGTTAGCTACACAAAAAAAGGCTGGCAAGTCCGAAATGACTTACCAGCCCTATTTTTATTAGCGCAATTTGCGCAGAATCACTATTTCGCGGTCACAACCTGCATGCCGAACGGTTCGTTCTGCAGCGCAAGTGTCAGAACTTCCTCGATTCGTTTCACCGGATGGATATCCAAATCGGCGATAACGTTATCTGGAATTTCTTCAAGGTCGCGTTTGTTCTCATCAGGAATCAGAACAGTCTTAATGCCGCCGCGATGCGCCGCCAGCAGTTTTTCCTTCAGACCGCCGATCGGCAGCACCTGACCACGCAGAGTGATTTCACCGGTCATCGCCACATCAGCGCGTACCGGGTTACCGGTCAGGCAGGAGACCAGCGCCGTGCACATGGCGATACCCGCGCTAGGACCATCCTTCGGCGTCGCCCCTTCCGGAACGTGGACGTGAATATCACGCTTCTCGTAGAAGTCGGCGTTAATGCCCAGTTTGTCCGCCCGCGAACGCACCACGGTCAGCGCAGCCTGAATCGATTCCTGCATGACCTCACCCAGCGAACCGGTGTAGGTCAGCTTGCCTTTGCCTGGTACGCAGGCGGTTTCGATGGTCAGCAGATCGCCCCCCACCTCCGTCCACGCCAGACCGGTCACCTGACCTACACGGTTCTCGCTATCGGCACGGCCATAGTCAAAGCGCTGTACGCCGAGATAATCATGCAGATTCTCACCGTTAATCTCGATGTGTTTCAGCGACTTATCCAGCAGCAGCTGTTTAACGGCTTTACGGCACAGCTTGGAGATTTCACGCTCCAGGCTACGAACCCCCGCTTCACGCGTGTAGTAACGAATAATGCCGATAATGGCGCTATCGTCGACGGTCAGCTCGCCTTTCTTCAGCGCGTTACGTTCGATCTGCTTCGGCAGCAGGTGACGCTTGGCGATGTTAAGCTTTTCATCTTCGGTGTAACCGGAGAGGCGAATCACTTCCATACGATCCAGCAGCGGCGCCGGAATGTTCATGGAGTTAGACGTCGCCACGAACATCACATCGCTGAGATCGTAATCCACTTCCAGATAGTGGTCGTTAAAGGCCACGTTCTGTTCCGGATCCAGCACCTCAAGCAACGCAGAAGCCGGGTCGCCGCGCATGTCGGAAGACATTTTGTCGATCTCATCCAGCAGGAACAGCGGGTTTTTCACCCCCACTTTCGCCATTTTCTGGATCAGTTTGCCCGGCATCGAGCCAATATAGGTCCGACGATGACCGCGAATTTCCGCTTCATCGCGCACGCCACCTAACGCCATACGTACGTATTTACGTCCGGTCGCTTTGGCGATGGATTGACCTAACGAGGTTTTACCTACCCCCGGCGGTCCCACCAGACAGAGGATTGGCCCCTTGATTTTGTTCACCCGGCTCTGCACCGCGAGATATTCAAGGATGCGATCCTTCACGCGCTCCAGGCCATAGTGATCGGTATCGAGGATCTCCTGGGCCTGACGCAGGTCTTTTTTGACCTTACTGCGCGCGTTCCACGGCACCTGCACCATCCAGTCGATGTAGCCACGCACGACGGTCGCTTCCGCCGACATCGGCGACATCATCTTCAGCTTCTGCAGTTCCGCTTCGGTTTTTTCTTTCGCCTCTTTTGGCATTTTCGCCGCGTCGATCTTACGCTTCAGCGCTTCGTTTTCGTCCGGGGCGTCGTCCATCTCGCCGAGTTCTTTCTGAATCGCTTTCATTTGCTCGTTCAGATAGTACTCGCGCTGGGATTTCTCCATCTGCTTTTTGACGCGGTTGCGAATGCGCTTCTCAACCTGCAGCAGATCGATTTCCGATTCCATCATCGCCATCAGATATTCCAGACGTTCGTTGACGTCGGACATCTCAAGCACAGACTGCTTGTCAGCCAGCTTCAGCGGCATGTGCGCCGCGATGGTATCCGCCAGGCGCGCCGGATCGTCGATGCTGTTCAGCGACGTCAGCACTTCCGGTGGGATCTTTTTGTTCAGCTTGATATAGCCTTCAAACTGGCTGATAGCGGTGCGAACCAGCACTTCCTGCTCGCGTTCGTCAATCGCCGGCGAGTCGAGATACTCCGCTTTCGCCGAGAAATGTTCGCCATTATCAGACAGCGCAGAAATACGTGCACGCTGCAGCCCTTCGACCAGCACCTTCACGGTGCCGTCCGGCAGCTTCAGCATCTGCAAAATAGACGCCACGGTTCCAACGGTGAAAAGATCGTTTACACCCGGCTCATCCGTCGACGCTTCTTTCTGCGCAACCAGCATGATTTTTTTATCATGGTCCATGGCCGCTTCGAGGCAACGAATAGATTTTTCCCGCCCTACGAACAGGGGTATGACCATGTGCGGATAAACCACCACATCGCGCAATGGCAATACGGGGATTTCAATGCGTTCAGAACGCTCAGGATTCATAGAGCTCTCTCTTAGTTTAAAGTCCGCCAGGTAGCCGACGACGCCATACTCCACTGCATCGTCGTTAATATGTAATCCAGTATATGGGGATGTATTCCACACATTCAACGGCGGGAATGCAGGAAAAATAAAAGGGGAGATAAAATCCCCCCTTTTTGTTAACTGCTTGAGTGAAATGGTTAATTATTCACCAGATGCCTGTTGGGCTTCCGGTTTGCCGTAGATCAGCAGCGGTTTGCTCTGACCCTCGATAACCGACTCATCAATGACCACTTTTTCGACATCATCCATCGAAGGCAGGTCATACATGGTATCCAGCAGCGCCGCTTCCACAATCGAGCGCAGACCGCGGGCGCCGGTTTTACGCGCCATCGCTTTCTTGGCGATGGCGTCCAGCGCTTCGTCGCGGAATTCAAGCTCTGCGCCCTCAAGGCTAAACAGCGCCTGATACTGCTTGGTCAGGGCATTTTTCGGCTCTTTCAGGATCTGGATCAGGGCTTCTTCGCTCAGCTCATTCAGGGTCGCCACCACCGGCAGACGGCCAATGAATTCCGGGATCAGACCAAACTTGATCAGATCTTCCGGCTCGACCTGGGCCAGCAGCTCGCCTTCGCTCGCTTTGTCGGACTTCGCTTTTACCGTCGCGCCAAAACCAATGCCGGAGCCGGTTTCAACACGGTGGGAAATCACTTTGTCCAGGCCGGCGAACGCGCCGCCGCAGATAAACAGGATCTTGGAGGTATCAACCTGCAGGAACTCTTGCTGCGGATGTTTACGCCCGCCCTGCGGTGGAACGGCGGCGACGGTGCCTTCGATAAGCTTCAGCAACGCCTGCTGTACGCCTTCGCCGGAGACGTCGCGGGTAATCGACGGGTTATCGGATTTACGCGAAATTTTGTCGATTTCGTCGATATAAACGATGCCGCGCTGCGCTTTCTGCACGTCGTAGTCGCACTTCTGCAGCAGTTTCTGAATGATATTTTCGACGTCCTCACCCACATAACCCGCTTCGGTTAGGGTGGTGGCGTCTGCCATGGTAAACGGCACATCCAGCAGGCGCGCCAGCGTTTCCGCCAACAGCGTTTTACCGGAACCGGTCGGCCCGATCAGCAGAATGTTACTTTTACCCAGCTCTACGCCATTGCTGGTATCGCCATTGCGCAGACGTTTGTAGTGGTTGTATACCGCGACCGCCAACACTTTCTTCGCCTGTTCCTGACCGATGACATAGTCATCAAGGTGGTGGCGAATCTCGTGCGGCGTCGGCAACGCGCTGCGCTCGCGGTGCGGCGCAACTTCTTTAATCTCTTCGCGAATGATGTCGTTACATAAATCAACGCATTCGTCGCAGATATACACGGATGGCCCGGCGATCAGCTTACGCACTTCATGCTGGCTTTTGCCGCAAAAAGAGCAATACAACAATTTGCCCGATCCATCTTTGCGTTTATCTGTCATGAGTCCAAACCTCTTTTTAAGTTCTTTGTGCCGCACACGACGACGCAAATGCCATTCTCAGGCGCAAGCCGCCATATAGCGTTGTGCCGCCCTTCATTAGTATATACACAAAATCCTTCGCGCTACATCGAGGCGGTGGCAAAGCCTCCGGCCGCAAGCCTGCCCGGCAAGCGTCCGAAAAAATGCCAACCACCCGAAAAATCGCGGCGAGAAGGATGAAGCGTAAAGCGGCACCCTTGCGCCTCGGGCATCAATTACGATGGGTCAAAATAGAGTCGACCAGCCCGTACTCCACGGCTTCCGCAGCGGAGAGGAAGCGGTCACGCTCGGTGTCACGCTCAATCTGCTCAAGAGACTGGCCGGTATGATGCGCCATCAGCTCATTCATGCGTCCTTTCACCTTCAGGATTTCACGGGCGTGGATCTCAATATCCGTCGCCTGTCCCTGATAGCCGCCCAGCGGCTGGTGGATCATCACGCGGGAGTTCGGCAGGCAGAAGCGCTTGCCTTTCGCCCCGGCGGTCAGCAGAAACGCGCCCATAGAAGCGGCCTGCCCCATACAAATGGTGCTGACATCCGGCTTGATGAACTGCATGGTGTCATAAATCGACATCCCGGCGGTGATCACCCCGCCCGGAGAGTTAATGTACAGGTAAATGTCTTTTTCCGGGTTTTCTGCTTCCAGAAACAGCATCTGCGCCACGATCAGGTTTGCCATGTGGTCTTCGACCTGGCCGGTCAGAAAAATGACGCGTTCCTTAAGCAGACGGGAGTAGATATCAAAAGAACGTTCACCGCGTGAGGTCTGTTCAATGACCATCGGCACCAGGGCCATATGGGGTGCAAAGTTGTCTCGTTCGCCACTGTATGACATTTCCGTCTCCTGGAGTAATTTTAAAATACCTGCTGCACTGATTGTAACCTTACGGACGGATTATCAGCCACAGTTTCTATCCGCTGAACGCGTCACCGCCTCTTCAACACGCGTGCGATAGCGTATGCAGTTGCCTCCCCCGGTAATGGGGATGGTGTTGCCATATTTCAAGCATAACAAGCTTTTGCTGTAACGCTATCATGGTAAATGCGTTTTAGCACCGTGCCTGAGGCTATCATTATCTTAAAAAAAAACCCGCCGCCTTTCGGCAACGGGTTTTTGCTCGAACCTTAAACAATCGCGGCGAAATTACGCCTGCTGGTTCATCAGTTCGTTGAAGGAAGTGGCTTTTTCAGACACTTTGGCTTTCGCCAGCACAGCTTCAACAGCCTGCTCTTCCAGCGCCACGTTGCGCATGTTGTCCATCAGCTCTTTGTTCTTGCTGTAGAACTCAACCACTTCTGACGGATCTTCGTACGCAGAAGCCATCTCTTCGATCAGGCCTTTCACGCGCTCTTCGTCAGCTTTCAGCTCATTGGTGCGAATCACTTCGCCCAGCAGCAGACCGACAACAACGCGGCGTTTAGCCTGCTCTTCGAACAGCTCGCGCGGCAGTTCCAGAGCCTGTTTCTCGTTGCCACCGAAACGCTGAGCAGCCTGACGACGCAGCACGTCGATTTCGCTGTCAATCAGGGCAGCCGGAACGTCGATCTCGTTGGCTTTAACCAGACCTTCGATAGCCTGAGACTTCACGCGGTTACGCACAGCGCCTTTCAGCTCGCGCTCCATGTTTTTACGCACTTCAGCGCGCAGGCCAGCGACGGAACCATCTTCAACGCCGAAACGTTTGATGAATTCTTCAGTCAGCTCCGGCAGTTCACGCTCTTCAACTTTTTTCAGGTTGATAACGAACTTAGCCGCTTTACCTTTCAGGTTTTCTGCGTGGTATTCTTCCGGGAAGGTCACGTCGATGGTGAACTCTTCGCCCGCTTTGTGGCCTTTGATACCATCTTCGAAGCCCGGGATCATGCGACCCTGGCCCATCGCCAGTACGAAGTCAGAGGCTTTGCCGCCTTCGAACTCTTCGCCGTCTACGGAACCGGTGAAGTCGATAGTGACGCGATCTTCAGCGTCAACGGCGCCGTCTTTGTCTTTCCAGGTCGCCTGCTGTTTGCGCAGGGTTTCCAGCATGGTGTCAACGTCAGCGTCGGTCACTTCAACAACCGGTTTTTCAACTTCGATCGCGTCCAGACCCTGCAGTTCAACTTCCGGATACACTTCGAACTCTACCGCGTAGGTGAAGTCTTCGCCCAGTTTGTATTCGCCCGGAACGTAGTTCGGCGCACCGGCCGGATTGATTTTCTCTTTGATGATCGCGTCAACGAAATGACGGCTCATCAGGTCGCCCAGCACGTCCTGGCGAACGGATGCGCCATAACGCTGAGCAACAACATTCATCGGCACTTTGCCTTTACGGAAGCCGTCAATGCGAACTTTTTTCGCTACGTTGACCAGCTCGCTTTTGACAGCATTCTCGATGCTGTCAGCGGCGATAGTAATCGTTACACGGCGCCCAAGGCCCTGAGTGGTTTCAACTGAAACTTGCATCTTGTTACCTCAAAAAAATCACAGTGCTCGGTCAACTCTGGAAGCGCGTGTAGGTGGCTTCGCAGAACCGGGATGCCCTCTTCAAATCAGAAACACATTCCCTGTCGTCAGAATCATCCCGAAGACATTCATATATAAGACGCGGCATTATAGCGGCATCACTTTTGTGAGTCGAGAACGGTTGTCGCCCACTGCTGCGGCATTTTTCACATTTCCCGCTCAAATTTGTCCGCAAAAGCGCTCACTTTGCGCATTTTCCAGGCAAAACAAAACGGCCCGTAGGCCGTTTTTGCTAAATCTGCAAGCAACATACTGGAAAAGCGCCAGCGGTTGCAAATGGGATTTCTAGGCGATACTCCCCGCACCGCGGCAAGGCGGCGAGGCGAAAACCGTATCCTGTAATGCTTCCCACTCTTTTATCGTATAGGTGTGCAGCGCCAGGGCATGCACCGTATTCGACAGCTCCTCGGTTAGCGTGCCGTAGATCATACGGTGGCGATTGAGGAAACGCTCGCCAGTGAAGCGATCGCTCACTAACACCACTTTAAAATGACTTTCAGAGCCCGCTGGGACGTTGTGACGATAACTTTCATCCACGACTTCGAGATACATCGGGTCGAACGCTGCTCTAAGTTTTGCTTCGATCTGTTCACGTATCATCATGAATTTTCTCCTCCGACAACGCTGAGATGCCGCCACTCCATTTAAATGTTAGCCGCTTTTACCGCTTCCATTAGGAGAAAACAACAAAAAATTAGCATTGTTCTGATATTTTCATTCAAAAGTATCACGTTTACTGGCTCTGGTCGCCAGATCCGCCGGGGAAAGAGCGATTAACCATGGCGGGACGCTCAGAAAACCGCCAGGGCGATGGATTTACACGCGTTGCCACTTCCCCTTGCCGTTGGCAATGCTATGATGGCGGTAATTTTCCTTATAACAACACCATGCGTTGAGACCTGAACATGCTTAAGAAGATCCTTTTCCCGTTGGTCGCCATGTTTATGCTGGCAGGATGCGCCACGCCGCCGACCACCATTGAAGTATCGCCGAAAATCACGCTGCCGCAGCAGGATCCGAGCCTGATGGGCGTGACCGTCAGCATCAACGGCGCCGATCAGCGTCCGGACCAGGCGCTGGCGAAAGTCACGCGCGACAATCAGCAGGTCACCCTCACCGCCTCGCGCGATCTGCGCTTCCTGCTGCAGGAAGTGCTGGAGAAACAGATGACCGCTCGCGGCTACATGATTGGCCCGAACGGTGCGGTCGATCTGCAGATTATTGTCAATAAACTCTACGCTGACGTCTCCCAGGGCAACGTGCGCTACAACATCGCCACGAAAGCCGATATCGCCATCATCGCCACCGCGGCAAACGGCACGAAGATGACCAAAAACTACCGCGCCAGCTATTCCGTTGAAGGCGCCTTCCAGGCCTCGAACAAGAACATCGCTGATGCCGTCAACAGCGTCCTGACCGATACCATCGCCGATATGGCGCAGGACACCAGCATCCACGATTTCATCAAGCAAAACGCGCGTTAATGCCACCACGAACCCGGCCGCGGCCGGGTTCGTGCTTTATGCTATGTCCAGTCACTACTTACGCATTTTTCAACAGCCGAAATCAGCGATTTTGCTGATCCTCGGTTTCGCCTCAGGCCTGCCGCTGGCCCTCACCTCCGGTACCCTGCAGGCCTGGATGACAGTGGAAAATATCGATCTGAAAACGATCGGTTTTTTCTCACTCGTCGGCCAGGCCTATGTCTTTAAATTTCTCTGGTCCCCGCTAATGGACCGCTATACGCCGCCGTTTCTTGGGCGTCGTCGCGGTTGGCTGCTGACTACCCAGGTCCTGCTCCTGCTGGCCATCGCGGCGATGGGCTTTCTTGAGCCTGTCTCCCAGCTCCGCTGGATGGCGGCGCTGGCGGTGGTGATCGCCTTCTGCTCGGCGTCACAGGATATTGTGTTCGACGCCTGGAAAACCGACGTTCTGCCAGCGGAAGAGCGCGGCGCTGGCGCCGCGATCAGCGTGCTGGGTTATCGCCTCGGGATGCTGGTATCCGGGGGGCTGGCACTGTGGCTTGCCGACCGCTATCTCGGCTGGCAGGGGATGTACTGGCTGATGGCGGCGCTACTGGTGCCCTGCATCATCGCCACACTGCTGGCGCCCGAGCCGAGCGACGTTATCCCGGTTCCCAGATCGCTGGAGCAGGCGGTCGCCGAACCGCTGCGCGATTTTTTCGGTCGCAATAACGCCTGGCTGATTCTGCTGCTCATCGTCCTTTATAAGCTTGGCGATGCGTTTGCCATGAGCCTGACCACCACCTTCCTCATCCGCGGCGTCGGTTTTGACGCCGGCGAAGTGGGGATGGTGAACAAAACCTTAGGCCTGTTTGCCACCATTCTCGGCGCCCTGTATGGCGGGGTCCTGATGCAGCGGCTGACGCTGTTTCGGGCGCTGCTGATCTTCGGTGTGCTGCAGGGGGTCTCCAACGCTGGCTACTGGCTGCTGTCGATTACCGATAAGCACCTCTATTCCATGGCAACCGCCGTGTTCTTTGAAAACCTGTGCGGGGGAATGGGGACGGCGGCGTTTGTCGCGCTGCTGATGACGCTGTGCAATAAATCCTTTTCCGCTACCCAGTTCGCGCTGCTCTCTGCGCTGTCCGCGGTCGGCCGCGTGTACGTTGGGCCGATCGCCGGCTGGTTTGTCGAGGCACACGGCTGGTCGACGTTCTATCTCTTCTCGGTCGTTGCGGCGGTACCGGGGATCGTGCTGCTGCTATTGTGCCGGCAAACGCTTGAGCATACCCAACGCACAGCAAGCTTTATGCCGCGAAGCGAATACCCGCAAGCCTATGCGCTGGCGTTAAGGATCCTGGCGCTGGGCTGCCTGCTGCTGGCGGTATGGCTGGTACTGCTGATCATGAACGCCCTGGATTACACCGCCTTCTCTTTCCTGTCCGGTCTGCTGGAGGTTGCGGCGCTGACTGCGGTGGGCGGTATTTTGTTCGGCGGTCTGCTCGACTACCTGGCGCTGCGTAAAACTCGCCTGATTTAAGGAAGCTGCATCATTATTAGCCGTTGTAATTACGAAACGTAATTATAACGGCTTATTAACGCTTTTATATTGCCCGCCGCGCTATTTGTTGTTTTGTGCGTTTTTGATTTCTGGAAATTATTGACAGTTTTCATTCGATTCTTTAAATAATTTAACCGATTCAGCTACGGCGATTTTATTTTAGGTTTTCACAATGTCTTTTATTTGATAATTAAATGTTAAACAATTGTTCTAATTTTTGGGTGGTTATGCCCATTCGCCGCTAAGCACTCCTTTTCTTATCCCTTTCGTTATCAATCCCACGAAAATCAGGCTTTGCAAGCGATTACGTAACACTACGTAACATATGTGACAAACCAAGCAGAAGCCGCTAACACAGAACTGACAGAGATCCAATCATGTTTACAGTAATGCAACCTTACCGTAAAATGCCCGTACACTTTAAACGCCACCAGATCCCGTGGAATTGAGGTCGTTCAATGAGACTCAGGAAATACAATAAAAGTTTGGGATGGATGTCATTAATCGCAAGTACTGTATTACTCAGTGGTTGTGATTCTGCACTCCTTGACCCAAAAGGACAGATTGGACTGGAGCAACGCTCTTTGATTCTGACGGCCTTCGGCCTGATGATGATTGTCGTTATTCCCGCCGTCTTGATGGCAGTAGGATTTGCCTGGAAGTATCGCGCGAGCAATAAAGATGCGAAGTATAGCCCGAACTGGTCACACTCCAACAAAGTGGAAGCTGTGGTCTGGACGGTACCTATTCTGATCATCCTGTTCCTGGCCGTTCTGACCTGGAAAACCACTCACGCACTGGAGCCAAGCAAACCGCTTGCCCACGACGAGAAACCAATCACCATCGAAGTCGTTTCGATGGACTGGAAATGGTTCTTTATCTATCCGGAACAGGGTATTGCTACCGTTAACGAAATCGCCTTCCCGGCGAACGTACCGGTACACTTCAAAGTGACCTCTAACTCGGTGATGAACTCGTTCTTCATTCCGCGCTTAGGTAGCCAGATTTACGCAATGGCCGGGATGCAGACTCAACTGCACCTCATTGCTGACGAAGCTGGTACTTATGACGGTATCTCCGCTAGCTACAGTGGCCCGGGCTTCTCAGGTATGAAGTTCAAAGCGATTGCTACTCCGGATCGTGCAACCTTCGATCAGTGGGTTGAAAAAGCCAAACAGTCGCCGAACTCCATGGACTCCATGGCCGCGTTCGATAAAGTGGCTGTGCCTAGCGAATACAACAAAGTGGAATACTTCTCTAACGTGAAGCCGGATCTGTTCAAAGATGTTGTGAACAAATTCATGTCTCACGAGAGCATGAACATGTCCAAACCTGAAGGCGAGCACGCTGCTCACGACGGGATGGAAGGCATGGACATGAGCCACGCGGAAACCGCTCACTAAGGGGCCGAGGAAGAAAACGATGTTCGGAAAACTTACACTGGATGCAGTGCCCTACCACGAACCCATTATCGTGGTTACGGTGGCTGCGATTATCATTGGGGGACTGGCGCTTCTGGCTGCCATCACTTACTTCGGTAAGTGGTCCTACCTGTGGAACGAGTGGCTGACTTCTGTCGACCACAAACGTCTCGGTATCATGTACGTTATCGTGGCAATCGTCATGCTGCTGCGTGGCTTTGCTGATGCCGTTATGATGCGTAGCCAGCAGGTGCTGGCCTCGGCCGGGGAAGCAGGCTTCCTGCCGCCTCATCACTACGATCAGATCTTTACCGCCCACGGCGTTATCATGATCTTCTTCGTGGCGATGCCGTTCGTTATCGGTCTGATGAACCTGGTGGTTCCGCTTCAGCTCGGCGCGCGCGACGTGGCCTTCCCGTTCCTCAACAACCTGAGCTTCTGGTTCACCGTTGTGGGCGTGATTCTGGTTAACCTGTCTCTGGGCGTCGGTGAGTTCGCGCAGACCGGTTGGCTGGCCTATCCGCCGCTGTCGGGAATTGAATACAGTCCTGGCGTAGGGGTCGATTACTGGATTTGGGCGCTGCAGCTCTCCGGTATCGGTACTACCCTGACCGGTATTAACTTCTTCGTGACCATTATCAAGATGCGCGCCCCGGGCATGACCATGTTCAAGATGCCGGTATTCTCCTGGGCATCTCTGTGCGCTAACATCCTGATTATCGCCTCTTTCCCAATTCTGACCGTCACCATCGCGCTGCTGACCCTGGATCGTTACCTGGGCACCCATTTCTTTACCAACGATATGGGTGGCAACATGATGATGTACATCAACCTGATTTGGGCCTGGGGTCACCCGGAAGTGTACATCCTGGTTCTGCCGGTGTTCGGGGTCTTCTCCGAAATCGCCGCGACCTTCTCGCGTAAGCGTCTGTTCGGTTACACCTCTCTGGTGTGGGCAACCGTCTGTATTACCGTTCTGTCGTTCATCGTTTGGCTGCACCACTTCTTCACCATGGGTGCTGGCGCGAACGTAAACGCCTTCTTCGGTATTACTACCATGATTATCGCGATCCCGACCGGGGTTAAGATCTTCAACTGGCTGTTCACCATGTATCAGGGTCGCATCGTCTTCAACTCAGCGATGATGTGGACTATCGGCTTTATCGTGACCTTCTCCGTCGGTGGGATGACTGGCGTGCTGCTGGCGGTACCGGGCGCGGACTTCGTTCTGCATAACAGCCTGTTCCTGATCGCGCACTTCCATAACGTTATCATCGGCGGCGTAGTATTCGGTTGCTTCGCAGGTCTGACCTACTGGTGGCCGAAAGCCTTTGGCTTCACCCTGAACGAAACCTGGGGCAAACGCGCTTTCTGGTTCTGGATCATCGGCTTCTTCGTGGCGTTTATGCCGCTGTACGTGCTGGGCTTCATGGGTATGACCCGTCGTCTGAGCCAGCAGATCGATCCGCAGTTCCACCCGATGCTGGTTGTTGCAGCTTGCGGTGCAGCGCTGATCGCCTGCGGTATCCTGTGCCAGCTGATTCAGTTCTACGTGTCTATTCGCGACCGCGATCAGAACCGTGACCTGACCGGTGACCCATGGGGTGGTCGTACGCTGGAGTGGGCAACCTCTTCTCCACCGCCGTTCTATAACTTCGCTATCGTTCCTCAGGTTCACGAGCGTGATGCCTTCTGGGAAATGAAAGAGAAAGGTGAAGCGTACAAACAGCCTGCTCACTATGAAGAAATTCATATGCCGAAAAACAGCGGCGCCGGCATCGTCATTGCCGCCTTCGCTACGGTATTTGGTTTCGCCATGATCTGGCATATCTGGTGGATGGCGATTGCCAGCTTCATCGGCATCGTAGCGACCTGGATTATTAAGAGCTTTGACGAGGACGTGGATTACTACGTACCGGTTGCAGAAGTCGAAAAACTGGAAAAACAGCATTTCGATGAGATTAACAAAGCAGGGCTGAAAAATGGCAACTGATACTCTTGCGCATACTGCCCACGCGCATGAACACGGGCACCATGATACAGGACCGATGAAGGTATTCGGTTTCTGGATCTACCTGATGAGCGACTGCATCATCTTCGCTACGCTGTTTGCTACCTATGCCGTTCTGGTGAACGGCACAGCCGGCGGACCGACGGGCAAAGATATTTTCGAACTGCCGTTCGTTCTGGTTGAAACCGCACTGCTGCTGTTCAGCTCCATCACCTACGGCATGGCGGCTATCGCCATGTACAAAAACAACAAGAGCCAGGTGGTTTCCTGGCTGGCGTTGACCTGGTTGTTTGGCGCTGGCTTTATCGGGATGGAAATCTATGAATTCCATCACCTGATCATGGAAGGCTTCGGTCCGGATCGTAGCGGTTTCCTGTCGGCGTTCTTCGCGCTGGTCGGCACCCACGGTCTGCACGTGACCTCTGGCCTTATCTGGATGGCGGTGCTGATGTTCCAGGTTTCACGTCGTGGCCTGACCAGCACTAACCGCACGCGTATCCTGTGCCTGAGCCTGTTCTGGCACTTCCTGGACGTCGTGTGGATCTGCGTGTTCTCGGTTGTCTATCTGATGGGGGCGATGTAATGAGTCATTCTACCGATCATAGCGGCGCTTCTCACGGCAGCGTGAAGAGCTACATGACAGGATTTATCCTGTCCATCATACTGACGGTCATTCCGTTCGCCATGGTGATGAGTGGCTCCGCCTCGCATGCGGTTATCCTTGGCACCATTCTGGTGACCGCTGTGGTGCAGATCGTGGTACACCTCGTGTACTTCCTGCATATGAACAGCAAGTCCGATGAAGGCTGGAACCTGACCGCATTTATCTTCACCGTAATCATCATTGCGATCGTGGTTGTCGGCTCCATCTGGATTATGTGGAACCTGAACTACAACATGATGATGCACTAAGAGCGGCGAGTATGTTTAAGCAATACCTGCAAGTAACGAAACCAGGCATTATTTTTGGCAACCTGATCTCCGTGATCGGCGGTTTCCTGTTGGCCTCCAAAGGCCACATCGACTATCCGCTGTTCGTCTGGACGCTCCTTGGAGTATCCCTGGTGGTCGCCTCGGGTTGTGTATTCAACAACTACATCGACCGGGACATCGATCGTAAGATGGAACGGACGAAAAACCGGGTGCTGGTCAAAGGGCTGATCTCGCCAGAAGCTTCGCTGGTGTACGCCACCTTGCTGGGTATTGCTGGCTTCATGCTGCTGTGGTTCGGCGCAAATCCGCTGGCCTGCTGGCTGGGGGTGATGGGGTTCGTGGTTTATGTCGGCGTCTACAGCCTGTACATGAAACGCCACTCCGTCTATGGCACGCTGATTGGCTCACTCTCCGGCGCCGCGCCGCCGGTGATTGGCTACTGCGCGGTCACCGGTGATTTCGACAGCGGTGCGGCGATCCTGCTGGCTATCTTTAGCCTGTGGCAGATGCCTCACTCCTACGCCATCGCGATTTTCCGCTTTAAGGATTATCAGGCGGCGAACATTCCGGTGCTGCCGGTGGTGAAAGGCATTTCGGTCGCCAAAAACCATATTACGCTGTACATCGTTGCCTTTGCCGTGGCGACCCTGATGCTCTCGCTGGGCGGCTACGCCGGGTATAAATACCTGGTCGTGGCGGCAGCGGTCAGCGTCTGGTGGCTGGGCATGGCGCTGCGTGGCTATAAAGTGGCCGATGATAAAGTCTGGGCGCGTAAGCTGTTCGTCTTTTCCATCGTCGCCATCACCGCGCTGTCCGTGATGATGTCCGTTGACTTTATGGTGCCGGATTCACATAGCCTGCTGGCTTACGTGAGATAATCTCCCACTCCAGTGCGATATAAAGCCCCGTTTTTACGGGGCTTTTTCTTTTCTGCTTCCTCACCGCTTTCTTTCTCATTTCATACTCCCCTCCCCTCTTCCGGCCGTTTACGCTGCTCTCCTGCCAAAAAATGAGGAAAAAATGAGCTAATACACAGCGGACCTGACTCGCGCTGTGTACGACAGCAGTGCTACCTTTTGCACCGGGTTTACCCACCCATTTGGAAAATCATTACTACAAGGAATTGCAATGAAAGAGTTAACACTAAACGAAATGGAGTACATCTCCGGTGGCTTTAACCTGTTCGGCGCGGCCAGCGGCTTCGCCAGCTTTGTTGCCCACTCGGGCGTCGGCTTCACCTCTTTTGTTCTCACCTCCGGCAGCGCGTTTGCCTCCTTCGTCGGCGACAGCGCGATGGCGTTTGGTTCCTTCCTGACCGGGCAGTCAAACTGGGAAACCTTTGTGACCACTGGTAGCGAAAACTGGGGAAACTTTGTCCTCACCGCTGGCAAAAACTGGAACATCTTCGTAGATAACGCCGCCAGCAACTGGAACAGCTTCCTGAACAACGCGTCGGCGTAAGCAACATCTTTGAGGGCAGCGCATCTGCTGCCCTGTTTAGCTCACCAGCATCGCCTGCGCGCTGTAGAGCAGATCGAGATGGTCGTGACATAACGCTTCCAGCGATGTGCGCGATTGATGGCTGGTCAGACTCAGCGCGCCCCACCAGGTTCCTTCCCTGTCAGTTAACGGCACCGCCAGCACCAGCATGCCAATCTCAAACTCCTGTTCAATGGTGGCATAACCCTGGCGCCGCACCTGGGCGATTTTCTCCATCAGCAACGCGACGTCGGTCACCGTATAGGGCGTGCGTTGTTCCCGGGTAATACGCTGCAGAACTGCCTCGCACTCAGCTTCCGGCAGCGAAGCCAGCCATAACCGTCCCCCGGCGGTACAGAAGATGGGCACCCGCTCCCCAAGCCGAACCGACGTGGAGTTAAATGGCGTATGCCGGCTGCGGGCGATATAGACCAGCTCATCTTCATCCACCACCCCTACCGAGGCGTGCTCCTCGGTCCGGCTGGCGATGTATTCGACAATTGGCCGCACCATGCGGGGAAACTGCGCCGAATCGACGTAGGCCTGACCAAGCCGCAGCGTCTTCGGGGTAAGCCAGTAATAACGCCCATCGGTTTGCAGATAGCGCTCATGCAGCAACGTCAACAGAAAACGCCGCGCGGCGCTTTGCGTCAGGCCGCTCATTTTCGCCGCCTGGGCGACGGTGAGTTTTGGGCAGGTTTTGGAAAAAAGCTGGATTAACGCCAGCCCTTTTTGTAAACCGACGATCAGATCGCGTGGATGAATGGTGTTTTGCATATTCGCTCACATTTTTGCAACATCATTATCGATTTCCTGCGATTATCGCAGCGATCGTGCGATTAACAACCGACATGTCCGAATTCTGCGTTGTCGCTCCCAGCTTCCACTGAAATACTTTCACAACATTCATTTAACAAATGAGGTTTGAAATGGTCAGTGGAACTACCCAGGTTGTTGCCGTGATTGGTCATCCGATCGCCCAGGTCAAATCACCGGATAACTTCAACCGCTACTTTGCTGAACAGCACATGGACAGCGTCATGATCCCGGTGGATATCGCCCCGGACGCGGTAGTCGACTACCTCAACGCTCTGCGTGGCTGGCAGAACATGACCGGCGTGCTGGTGACGGTGCCGCATAAGCAGCGCGCCGCCGCGCTGGTCGACGAGCTCACCCCCCGCGCCCGCCGACTCAACGCCATCAATGTGATCCGCAAATTGGCGGATGGCCGTTTGCAGGGCGATATGCTGGACGGCGTCGGCTTTCAGCTCGCCGCCGAGGCGCAGGGTTTTCAGCCGGCAGGTAAGCAGGCGCTGCTCTCCGGCTGCGGCGGCGTCGGCAGCGCCATCGCCTGGGGACTGTGCGAGGCGGGGATCCGTCAGCTGGCCCTGCACGATCAAAACCCGACCACCCGGCAACGCCTGCATGACCTTCTGGCTGAGGCCTTCCCGGCGGTACAACTGAACGCGCTGCCGGACACCCTTCACGGCGTCGATCTATTGGTTAATGGCTCGCCGGCCGGCATGGCCGGATTTGATGAGCTGCCCCTGCCGCAGGCGCTGCTGGATACGCTCGACAGCGCCACCCACGTGGCTGATGTTGTCACCGCCCCGGTGATGACGCCGTTGCTCACTTTCGCCGCCGCCCGCGGCTGCCGGGTGCAGACCGGGCCGGAAATGGCGCTGGCGCAGATGACGCTGATGGGCCAGTTTATCGGCGCCATCCCGCCGGCGCAGGGAGCGGCAGCATGAAGAGCTGGGATGTGATCGTCATCGGCAGCGGCGCCGCTGGCTTTGCCGCCGCGGTCACCGCCAGCTGCAAAGGGCTGTCGGTGCTGATGCTGGAGAAAGCCGGCCAGTTCGGCGGCACCTCGGCTATCTCCGGTGGCGCCGTGTGGCTGCACGATACCGATCAGGCGCGTGCGGCGGGTAAAAGCGGCAGCGCCGAGGCGATGAAAACCTACCTGCGGACCATTATCGGCGAGAGCCAGTACCGTGAAGATCTCGCCGAAGCGTTTGTTAGCGCCGGGCGTGAGGCGCTGGCCTTTCTCGAGCGCGAGGGGGCGGTGAAATATAGCCTGCGCCCGCTCTCCCCTGATTACTATCCGGATGAACCCGGCGCGGTCGACGTCGGTCGTGCGCTGGAGGTGGTGGAGTATGACGGTCGTGAACTGGGGGACGCGTTTCGCGACCTGCGTTCACCGCCGCCGGGGATGTTGCTGTTTGGCGGGATGATGGTCAACCGCGTCGACATTCAACATTTTCTCGACATGCGGCGCTCGCTACGCTCCCTGGCCCATTGCACCCGGCTGCTGCTGCGCTACGCCCGCGACCGGGTGAAGTACCCTCGCGGCACCCGCCTAGCGATGGGCAATGCGCTGATTGCCCGCATGGCGACAACGGCGCTGCGTAAAGGCATGAACCTGCGGCTGAATGTCAATGTTCTGGCGCTGTGCGAAGCGCAAGGCGCGGTCCACGGGGTGGAGATTGAGTATCAGGGGCAAAGAGAGACGCTGCACGCCCGCCGCGGGGTGGTGCTGGCCGCAGGCGGCTTTGCCGCGGGCGCGCTGGCGGCGCGCTATCGGCCACACACCCGCGAACACTTCACCATGTCGCCGCCGGCCAACGATGGCGCCGCGCTGCATCTCGCGGCGGCGCTTAACGCTCGCGAGGGAGCCGATCAGGCCTCCAACTTTTTCTGGGCGCCAGTATCGGTGCTGACCCGGGCCGACGGCAGCGAGGAGCGCTTCCCCCATCTGGTAACCGACCGGGCCAAACCGGGCGTGATTGCCGTCAATCTGCGGGCGGTACGCTTCGTCAACGAGTCTAACTCCTATCACCATTTCGCCAGCGCGATGCAGGATGCAGCGGAAAATGCCCCCTGCTTTTTACTCTGCGACGCCCAGGCGATGAAGCGTTACGGCCTCGGGCTGGCACGCCCGGCGCCGGTCAATAATGACGCCCTGATCGCCGCCGGCTATCTGTACAAAGCCGACACCCTGGAGACGCTGGCGCAACAGCTTGGTCTGGATGCCCAAACGCTGAGCGAGACGGTTGCCCGCTACAACCGCGACGCCGCGCAGGGCGTGGATCGGGAATTTGCTAAAGGCGGCAACAGCTATAACCGGGCGATGGGCGATCCGGGTCATCAGCCTGACGCCTGTAACGCCCCCCTGCTCAGCGCGCCGTTCTATGCCATCAAACTCTATACCGGCGATCTGGGAACGTCGCGGGGCCTGGTCACCACCGCCGATGCACAGGTCGTCAACGTGGAAGGAAAACCCATCGCGGGGCTGTACGCGGTGGGAAATGACATGGATTCGCTGATGGCCGGCACCTACCCGGGTCCCGGCATCACCCTCGGCCCGGGGCTGACGTTTGGCTACCTCGCCGCCTGCCATCTGGCACAACACTCCCCCCACTAATCAGGAAAACATCATGATCTACGAAAAACGCACGTACACCATCAATCCGTTGAAAATGGCCGACTGGCTGGCGCTGTACCAAAGCGATGCCCTGGCGGTGCAGACCGACCATCTCGGCAAACTGATCGGTTTCTTTTTTACCGAGATCGGCGTGGTCAATCAGGTGGTGCACATCTGGGCTTATGAAAGCCTGGACGATCGCCTGGTGCGCCGCGCGCGAATGGCGCAGGACGAACGCTGGCAGACCTTTTCGCGGAAAAATCGCGAACTGGCCGCCGTTGAACGCCTGGAGTCGGTGCTGATGCGCCCCACCGCTTTTTCACCATTGCAGTAAGGAGTCCATCATGAGCAGGCCTGTGAAGGTGGATGTGCTGGTGGTCGGCTCCGGCGCGGCGGGACTCTCTGCCGCGGTCACCGCGGCCATGCACGGCGCCAGCGTCATGGTGGCGGAGAAAGCGTCAGTACTCGGCGGGACCAGCGCCTGGTCCGGCGGCTGGCTGTGGATCCCCCGCAACCCGCTGGCGCGGGCGGAGGGCATCGACGAAGCGGCTGACGCCCCGCTGACCTATCTGCAGCATGAGATGGGGGGCGAAGCCGCCGACGTTCGCCTGCAGACCTTCCTGCGCCACGGGCCGGAGATGGTGGATTTTTTTCATCACAGGACGGCAGTGCAGTTTCTCTCAGGCAGTGCCATGCCGGACTTTCACGCGTCGCCGGGCGCGGCGAGCGGTGGGCGGTCGGTCACCGCTCAGCCCTACGATGGCCGTCAGCTCGGCGACTGGCTCCACCGACTGCGTCCGCCGCTGGAGACCATCAGCCTTGCCGGGATGGGCATCGCCGGCGGCGCGGATATGGCGCATTTTTTCAATGCCACCCGCTCGCCGCGCTCCGCGCTGTATGCCGTCCGCCGCCTGCTGCGCCACGGCTGGCAGCGGCTGCGCGCCGGACGAGGGCAGCATCTGGTCAATGGCAATGCGCTGGTCGCCCGTCTGCTGCGATCCGCCCTCGACGCCGGAGTGCACTTTCAGCTCAATGCCCCGGTGGTCCGGCTGCTGCAGGGTCCGCAGGGTGTGTCCGGCGCGGTGCTGCGCAGCGACAGCGGGGAAATTCACGTCGAAGCAGGGGCCGTGGTGCTGGCCTGCGGCGGTTTTCCCCACGATCGGCAGCGGCTGGCGCAGGTGGTGCCCCACGCGGCGGAGGGTTACGGCCATTTTTCCGCCGCACCGCCGGACAATCAGGGCGAGGGGATCAGGCTTGGCGAATCCGTCGGCGGCCAGTTCGACACCCGCCTGCGCCACCCGCTGGCCTGGGCGCCGGTGTCCCGCGTCACCCTGGCCAGCGGTCAGCAGCTGATGTTTCCCCACCTGGTGGAACGCGCCAAGCCCGGGGTGATCGCTGTCCTGCCCAACGGCAAACGCTTTGTTAACGAGGCAGACTCTTATCATGACTTTATCGCCGCCCTGCTGGCGGCCACACCCGCGGGCGACACGCCGCAGGCCTGGCTGCTGGCCGATCGTCGCGCGCTGCGTCGCTACGGTCTGGGTCATGCCAGACCGTTCCCGTTCACCCCCACCGCCTGGCTGCGTACCGGTTACCTGCTGCGGGGAAACACGCTGGGAGAGCTGGCGAAGCAGTGCGCCATCGACGCCAATGCGCTGGCGGAAACCGTTGAACGCTTTAACCACTTCGCCAGCACTGGCGAAGACGTCGATTTTCACCGCGGGGCATCAGCCTATAACCGCGCTCAGGGTGACCATCAGGTGACGCTCGGACCGCTGCGCGAAGGGCCGTTTTACGCGGTGCGCATTCTACCCGGCTCGCTGGGCACCTTCAGCGGACTGCAAACCGACGAACACGCCCGGGTGCTGGATGGACAGCAGCAGCCGATACCGGGCCTGTTCGCCATCGGCAACGACATGTCGAGCGTGATGCGCGGCTATTACCCCAGCGGAGGGATAACCCTCGGACCCGCCATGACCTTCGGCTATCTGGTGGGTAAAAATCTGGCGGAAAACACAATAAAAACAAAGCAATAAACGACCAGGGACGGCAATACCCATAACTATCTTCACCTGCAACTGTACCGGAGCCCTTTATGAACATGCGTACCCTATCGCTCGCCGCGCTGACCCTGCTCGATGTCCCTCCTCCCGAACAGGTGCGGATAGCGGCCAAAACCGGTTTTACCCACGTTGGTCTGCGGCTGCTTCCCGCCACACCGGCCGACCCGGACTACGACATGCTGGGCGATACCCCCGCCGTCCGCGCGACGCTGTCTGCGCTGATGGAAACCGGCATCCGCGTCTCAGACGTGGAGATCGTCCGCCTGACCCCCGGGTTTACTCTCGACGATCGGCTGCAGCGGTTTATGGAGACTGCGGCGCGTCTTGGCGCCGGACAGGTGTTAGTCGCCGGCAATGATGACAACCTTCAGCGCAGCGCCGACAACCTGGCTATCCTCGCCGCGGCCGGTCGCCCCTATGGGCTGACCATGAACCTTGAGCCGATGCCCTGGACCCAACTGCGCACTATCGCCGATGCGCAGGCGATGATCGCCGCCAGCGGGCGGGAGGATATCGGCATCCTGGTGGACGCCCTTCATTTCTGGCGCGCGGGAGAATCGCTCGCCGCCCTCTCCAGCCTGCCCGCGCATCATCTCAACTATATGCAGCTCTGCGATGGCGCGGCGCAGAGGCCGGAGAGCGAACAGGAACTCATCCGCCAGGCCCGCTCGGCGCGCAACGTGCCAGGGGAAGGCGGTCTGGATCTGCACGGTCTAATGTCGGCCCTGCCGGCAACGCTGCCGGTCTCCCTCGAAGTGCCGCTCGACGGCGAGCAGGGCGCCTTGCCGCCGCTCCAGCGGGCGCAATTACTGTTCAATGCCGCGCAGCCCTACCTGCGCTCCTGCGCATAAGGAATACGCTATGACACAGACTCAACGCCTGGATGTCAGAGAGTTAATAAACCGTAACCCGCTGAGCCGCTTTCAAAAGCAGATCATTTTTCTCGGTTTTTGCGTTATCGCTCTCGATGGTTTTGATATCGCGATCATGGGGTTTATCGCCCCGACGCTAAAGCTGGAATGGGGGGTAAGCAACCACCAGCTAGGCGTGGTGATCAGCGCCGCGCTGATCGGCCTCGCGCTGGGCGCGATTTTCTCTGGCCCGCTCGCCGACTGGCTGGGGCGCAAGAAAATCATTATCAATAGCGTCTTTTTCTTCGGCTTCTGGACCATCGCCACCGCCTTCTCGCACAACATTGAACAGATGATGTTTTTCCGCTTTATGACCGGCCTGGGGTTGGGCGCCGCGATGCCGAACATCGGGACGCTGGTGTCGGAGTACGCTCCGGAACGCCAGCGTTCATTTATTATTACCGTCATCTTTTGCGGCTTCACCTTCGGCGCGGCGGCAGG
Organism: Klebsiella sp. X1-16S-Nf21; assembly: GCF_002837615.1. Classification (NCBI taxonomy): domain Bacteria; kingdom Pseudomonadati; phylum Pseudomonadota; class Gammaproteobacteria; order Enterobacterales; family Enterobacteriaceae; genus Klebsiella; species Klebsiella sp. X1-16S-Nf21. The sequence goes on along the minus strand of NZ_PJDK01000006.1, from coordinate 8,798 downwards.
AGGATTCTCAGCATCGTGGCTGATCCCGCAGTTTGGCTGGCACTCGCTGATGGCGCTCGGCGGCATTCTGCCGCTGCTGTTTGCCCCGCTGCTTATCTGGCTGCTGCCGGAGTCGGTTCGTTTTCTGGTGATCAAACAAGCGCCCGCCGCACGCATTCGCGCCATTCTTAACCGTCTCTATCCCGGACAAATCAGCGACAACGTGACGTTTACCCTGCCGGCGCAGCCGGCGGCCGGCAACGCGATGCGCATTGTGCTCTCCCGCCAGTACGGCTTCGGCTCACTGATGCTATGGCTGGTCTACTTTATGGGGCTGTTCCTGGTCTATATCCTCGGTAGCTGGCTGCCAACGCTGGTTAAAGCGGTGGGAATGACCGTTAGCCAGGCGGCCATCATGACAGCGATCTACCAGGCGGGCGGCACCCTCGGCTCGCTGTTTGCCGGCTGGCTGATGGACAGGATCAACCCTCATCGCGCGCTGGGGATGATCTACGCCGTTGGCGGCCTGTTCACCATGGCGATGGGCTACGCCGCGGGCAGCTTTGCCTTGCTCTGTATGCTGGCGTTTATCAGCGGCGCCTGTCTGAACGGCGCTAATACCGGTATGAACGCCCTCTCCGCCCGCTACTATCCTACGCAGGCGCGGGCGACGGGATCCAGCTGGATGCATGGCGTCGGGCGCATCGGCGCCATTCTCAGCGCCTTTGCCGGTGCCGAGATGATGGCGCTCAACCTGCCCTTTGAAAGCGTCTTTTTGATCCTCGGTATCCCGGCAGCCCTCACCGTCGCAGGTCTGGCGGCGAAAGGCATCTTTGCGGCCGGTAATCCTCCCGCCGCTTCACCTTCCCCCGCGTCTGTGCGCGGAGCGTCATAGCGGCATCGGCTCCCCGGTGCAATCGGCGGATTGCACCGGCTCAGCGGCTAAAAAGAAAATTTATTTCATATTTGGTCGCAACGAAAAACACCCGCAAGAATCTGCTCTGCTCCGGGAGGCGATAAGCCCTCGCTCATCTTTTCAACGCAGCCCAAAAGAAACTTTCGCTAATTCGATCCCCCTCGCATATATGGAAAATAAATTCCACAATGCAATTGAAACAGAACAAACATTTCCTTAAGTTAAGGTCAGTCTATCCGGATGCGCGTTGCCGCAGGCGTCGGCATTGAGCGCCTCAGAGTGCGAATGATTTCAAAAAGGAGAGCACCATGTTAAACGGCCTGAAACCCTTATCCCGCTCCCTGCGTTGGGGCATGGTCGGCGGCGGGGGAACCAGTCAAATCGGCTACAGCCACCGCTGTGCGGCGCTGCGTGACAATGTTTATACCCTGCTGGCCGGCGCGCTTGACGTCGATGCCGAGCGCGGACGCGCGTTCGGCGAGCAACTGGGCATCGCGCCGGAGCGCTGCTACGCCGACTACCAGACCCTGTTTCGTGAAGAGGCGCAGCGCCCTGACGGCATCGAGGTCGTCTCGGTCACCACCCCGAACAATACCCATTTCGCCATCACCAAAGCGGCGCTGGAAGCGGGCCTCCACGTCATCTGTGAAAAGCCCCTCTGCTTTAGCGCCGAAGAAGCACGCGAGCTGGTGGACCTGAGCAAAAAACAGAACAAAATCGTCGGCGTCACCTACGGCTATGCCGGCTATCAGATGATCCAGCAGGCGCGGCAGATGATTGCCGATGGACTGCTCGGCGAGATCCGCATCGTCAATATGCAGTTCGCCCACGGCTTTCATAACCAGGCCGTCGAGCTGCAGGCTGAATCCACCCGCTGGCGCGTGACGCCGAAGTTTGCCGGGCCCAGCTATGTGTTGGGCGATCTGGCCACCCATCCGCTGTTTGTCGCCGAAACCATGGCGCCGCAGCTCAATATCAAACGGCTGATGTGCTCCCGCCAGAGCTTTGTCCCCTCCCGCGCGCCGCTGGAAGATAACGCCTTTGTCCTGATGGAATATGACAACGGCGCGGTTGGCTCGATGTGGACCAGCGCGGTCAACAGCGGCGCCATGCACTCGCAAAAAGTGCGTATCGTCGGTGAAAAAGCGAGTATCGAATGGTGGGATGAGCATCCTAACCAGCTCAGCTATGAGGTGCAGGGCGAGCCGGCGCGGATTCTTGAGCGCGGGATGCCCTACCTGTCGCCGAACGCGCTGGCGGATGACCGCATCGGCGGCGGCCATCCGGAAGGGCTATTCGAAGCCTGGGCCAACCTCTATCGCCGCTATGCGCAGGCGATTGACGCCACGGACCGTGACGATCGCGCTTTCCTGCAAGACTTCTGGTATCCGGACGTTGAAGCCGGGCTGCACGGCGTCTATTGGGTCGAACAGTGCGTCAAATCGGCTGACGCTGGCAGCCAGTGGGTTGACTTTACTTTACCTTAATTTTTCCCCTCGCCAGTGGAGTCCCCCTCCACTGGTTTATTGATTTTTACCAACTTGTCTCATCGCGCAACAGCCCCGTAATATCTGTTAAACAAACATTTATTTACGCTTCTTACCCCCCGCCGCTACACTAGGCGCAGTTTTTATATTGAGGTGGTAATGAACGATAACAAAATGACGCCAGGGGAACTGCGCGCGACCTGGGGTTTGGGGACGGTATTCTCCCTGCGCATGCTTGGCATGTTTATGGTCCTGCCGGTTCTGACCACGTATGGCATGGCGTTGCAGGGCGCCAGTGAAGCGCTGATTGGCCTGGCGATCGGTATCTACGGCCTGGCGCAGGCGATTTTCCAAATCCCCTTCGGACTGTTATCTGACCGTATTGGCCGTAAGCCGCTGATCGTCGGCGGCCTGCTCATCTTTGTACTCGGCAGCGTCATCGCCGCGCTCACCGACTCTATCTGGGGCATCATTCTTGGCCGCGCCCTGCAGGGCTCCGGCGCTATCGCCGCCGCGGTCATGGCTTTGCTATCCGATCTCACTCGCGAACAGAACCGCACCAAAGCGATGGCCTTTATCGGCGTCAGCTTTGGCGTCACCTTCGCCATCGCCATGGTGCTGGGGCCGATTGTCACCCACCAGCTGGGTCTGCACGCGCTGTTCTGGATGATCGCCATTCTGGCGACCATCGGCATCCTGCTCACCCTGTGGGTGGTGCCCAACAGCCATAACCACGTGCTCAACCGCGAATCCGGGATGGTGAAGGGCTGCTTTAGCAAAGTACTGGTGGAACCACGCCTGCTGAAGCTCAACTTTGGCATCATGTGCCTGCACATCATGCTGATGTCGACCTTTGTCGCGCTGCCCGGCCAACTGGAGGCTGCTGGCTTTCCGGCCGCCGAGCACTGGAAGATTTACCTGGTCACCATGGTTATCTCGTTCATCTCGGTGGTGCCGTTTATCATCTATGCCGAAGTGAAGCGCAAAATGAAGCGCGTCTTCCTGCTCTGCGTCGCCATCCTGCTGATTGCGGAAATTGTCCTCTGGGGCGCTGGAGGCTACTTCTGGGAACTGGTGGCGGGCGTCCAGCTCTTCTTCCTGGCGTTTAACCTGCTGGAAGCGCTGCTGCCATCGTTAATTAGCAAGGAGTCGCCGGCGGGCTATAAAGGCACCGCAATGGGCGTCTACTCCACCAGCCAGTTCCTCGGCGTGGCGATTGGCGGCGCGCTTGGCGGCTGGGTCGATGGTTTCTTTGATTCGCAAACCGTGTTCTTGCTGGGCGCCCTGCTGGCAATGCTGTGGCTGCTGGTGGCCAGTACCATGAGCGAGCCGCCGTACGTCAGCAGCCTGCGGGTGGAGGTGCCGGATGGCGTGGTGGTCGACAGCGCGCTACAGACGCGTCTGCTGAACGCCAACGGGGTTCATCAGGCGCTGGTGGTACCTGAGGAGCGCTCGGTGTATATCAAAATCGACAGCAAGGTCACCAACCGCTTCGAGATCGAGCAGCTCATCAAAGGGGTATAAAAAAAGCGGGGAATTCCCCGCTTTTTGCTGTCTGCCGCCGCGTTAGTCGCGGAAGTTTTTGAACTGGAACGGCTGCCCCAGATCGCCGCCGCGCACCAGCGCCATCACCGACTGCAGATCGTCGCGGGACTTACCGGTCACGCGGATCTCTTCGCCCTGAATCTGCGCCTGCACTTTCAGCTTGCTGTCTTTGATCAGTTTGACGATCTTCTTCTGCACAGCGCTTTCAATGCCCTGCTTCAGCTTCGCTTCAACAAACCAGGTTTTACCGCTGTGCACGATATCTTCCGGCACGTCGAGGGAGGTACCTTCAATGCCGCGCTTAAGCAGCTTAGCGCGCAGGATATCCAGCAGCTGGTTCACCTGGAAGTCAGACTCACTCAGCACCTTAATGGTTTTGTTGGCGTCGTTTAATTCAAAAGTGGCTTCAACGCCACGAAAATCAAAACGCGACTCGACTTCGCGGCTCGCGTTGTCCACCGCGTTACGGGCTTCCTGAAGATCAACTTCAGAGACAATATCGAAAGATGGCATCTTTTCCTCTCCTTCCGTTTCTTTTGCGTTGCATAATACCTGCAACGCGGCATAACTCAACTTGTTATCCCGGAAGCTTAGCTGATTACGCAACGCTCGCGCTATTTCCCCGTGCTGCCCGACGACGCCGAATCCCCCTTTCCGTCCGACAATGCGAAAAGCGACGAGATAGACTTTAGCCATCAGCGCCTGGGGTAGCGGCAGATGAGGAGGAACAATGAAAGTAACCGTACTGGGATGCGGTGCACTGGGACAACTATGGCTGACCGCGTTGTGCAAACAGGGACATGAAGTCCAGGGCTGGCTACGCGTACCGCAGCCATTCTGTAGCGTCAATGTCATTGAAACCGACGGCTCGGTGTTCAACGAATCACTGACGGCCAACGACCCCGATTTTCTCGCCAGCAGCGAGCTGCTGATCGTCACCTTAAAGGCCTGGCAGGTGTCGAATGCGGTGAAGCACCTGGCCGGGATCCTGCCGGTCACTACGCCAATTGTGCTGGTGCATAACGGCATGGGCACCGTCGAGGAGCTGCGCGGCGTGAAACAGCCTTTACTGCTGGCCTCCACCACCCAGGCAGCGCGTCGCGACGGGAATGTGATCATCCACGTCGCCCAGGGCACCACCCATATCGGTCCGGCGAAAAGCTACGAGGAGGACTACAGCTATCTCGCGGAAGTCCTGCAAAGCGTACTGCCGGATGTCGCCTGGCACAACCATATCTACTCGGCCACCTGGCGCAAGCTGGCGGTAAACTGCGTCATTAATCCTCTGACCGCCCTCAAAGGATGTAAAAACGGCGATCTGCGCCACTATCCGCAGGAGGTTGCCGCCATTTGCCAGGAAGTGGCGGCGGTGATGGAGCGCGAAGGTATTCATACCTCGGCGGAAAACCTGCTATTTTATGTCGAACAGGTGATTGAAAGTACGGCAGAAAATATCTCATCCATGCTGCAGGACATCCGCGCCCAGCGGCACACGGAGATCGACTATATCACCGGTTTTCTGCTCAACCGCGCCCGCGCCCACGGCGTTGCCGTACCGGAAAACGCCCGCTTATTTGAATTGATCAAGCGTAAGGAGAATGAATATGAGCGCGTCGGCACTGATTTGCCTCGCCCCTGGTAGCGAAGAGACCGAAGCGGTCACCACTATCGATCTGCTGGTCCGCGGCGGAGTGAAGGTAACCACCGCCAGCGTCGCCAGCGACGGCGGCCTGACCATCGTCTGCTCGCGCGGCGTCAAACTGCTGGCGGATGCGCCGCTGGTCGAGGTGGCCGATGGTGATTTCGATATCATCGTCCTCCCTGGCGGCATCAAGGGCGCAGAGTGCTTCCGCGACAGCCCGCTGTTGGTGGAAACCGTCCGACAGTTCCACCTCTCAGGCCGCATTGTGGCCGCCATCTGCGCCGCCCCGGCGACCGTGCTGGTGCCCCATCAGCTGTTCCCGATCGGTAACATGACCGGTTTTCCGGCGCTGAAGGAACATATCCCCGCCGATCAGTGGCAGGATAAACGGGTGGTCTGGGATCCACGGGTGAATCTGTTAACCAGCCAGGGACCGGGGACATCGATTGATTTCGCCCTGAAAATGATTGACCTGTTGGTGGGTCGCGAGAAAGCGTATGAGGTCGCCTCGCAGCTGGTAATGGCCGCCGGCATCTATAATTACTACGAAGCCTGATAGCCGGTCCGCGCCGCGGACTGGCTCCCCTTTTCCTGAGGAGTCGTAGCATGTCCCGTAGCGCAACCGATTCTCGCGATCTTGTCATCAGCCGCCTGCTCAGCGCGCCAGCCTCTGCCCTGTGGCGCGCGTGGGCCGACCCGGCATTACTCAAAACCTGGTGGTGCCCGAAGCCCTGGTCTACTGAGGTGCTGGCCTTTGATTTTCGCTCTGGCGGGGCTTTTCATACCGTGATGCACGGCCCTGACGGTGAACGCAGCGATAATCCCGGCTGTTTTGTTGCGGTCATCCCGCAACAAAAAATCGTCATGACCTCGATGCTGACGGCGGATTATCGCCCTGCGGTTTCTCCCTTCGCCATGACGGCCATCATCACCTTTGCCGACGAAAAAGACGGATGTCGCTATACGGCCACGGTGCTGCATGCGGATGATGAAACTCGCGAGCAGCATGAGCAGATGGGATTTTTTGAGGGCTGGAATATCGTCATCGATCAGCTGAATGACCTGGCGATGACCCTGCGCTAATGCGCTGGCCCGGGGATGACAAAAAGGCCTTCCATCGGGGAAGGCCTTTTTCAATATGGATGGCAACCCGTTACGGGCGATACACTTTCACGTTGCTGAAGCCCTGCTCGCGCAGATAGAGCGCCTGCAGACGGCTCATCACCCCGCGCTCGCACCACAGCAGCCAGGTTTTGCTCTGATCAAGATCGCCAAATTTGGTGCTCAGCTTGTAGAACGGCAGCGAAACGACCTCAACGCCCTCGACCTTCAGCGGCTTGTCTTCCTGCTCGTCAATGGAGCGGATGTCGAGGATCGCGTCGTTAGCGCCAAAGCCGGTCACGGTTTCCACTTCAACCACGGCGGCTTCCGTCTGCTGGGCAATATCGCGAATGTCGATATTGCTCGCCTCTTCCACCACTTTATCGAGGATGCTGAAATCGAAGTGTTCTTCCTCCGCTTCAATCTTCGCCTTCACCGCCTTCACGGTCGGGCTCTTCGAGATCACGCCGCAGTATTCCGGCATGGTGCGGGCGAAATCTTCCGTGCCGATCTCACGCGCCAGGTCGATGATGTGCTCTTTATCGTGCGAAATCAGCGGACGCAGGATCAGAGTATCGGAAACGTTGTCGATCAGGCGCAGGTTAGTGAGGGTCTGACTGGAAACCTGGCCCAGCGCTTCGCCGGTGACCAGCGCCTGCACGCCGTAGCGTTCCGCGACTTTTGACGCAGCGCGGACCATCATGCGCTTGAGCACGACACCCATCTGACCATCGTCCACTTTTTCAAGGATTTCGCCGACCACGGGCTCAAAGTTAATCGCCACAAAGCGAACGCGGTGCGAACTGCCGAAGCGGTTCCACAGGTAATGTGCGACCTGGCGAACGCCAATCTCGTGGGCGGCGCCGCCAAGGTTAAAGAAGCAGTAGTGCACGCGGCAGCCGCGGCGCATCAGCATATAGCTGGAAACGCCGGAGTCAAAGCCGCCGGAGATCAGCGACAGCACATCTTCCTGGGTGCCGATCGGGAAGCCGCCGATGCCTTCATAGCGGCCTTTCACCAGCAGCAGGCGATCGTTTTCAATCTCGAGATTGACGGTGACGTCCGGGTCGGTCAGCTTCACGCGCGCCGTTTCAATATGCTGATTCAGACCGCCGCCGACGTAGCGTTCCACCTCAATGGAGGTGAATTCATGTTTGCCGCGACGCTTCACACGCACGCAGAAGGTCTTGCCTTCCAGCGCCTCGCGCCACAGCGGCAGCGTCTTTTCAAAAATATCGTGCAGCGAGGTGAACGGTACGTCTTCGACTTCCAGAATATGGTGGATGCCGGGGATACGGGTCAGCGCATCGCGAATAGCCGGGCGCTGATTTTCATCTTTCGCGCGAACTTCGATATGATCCCAATGACGGACGACGGCCAGCGTCTCGTCATAGTTTTTGAGAACGTTACGAATGTTCCCGGTTAAGATTTTAATGAAGCGCAACCGCACAGATTGGCTTTTGATGGTGATTTCCGGGAACAATTTAATGATAAACTTCATGGCGACAATAGTTCGTTGGCAAGCCCGACGGGGCTATAAGCAAAAGTTGTAAAGCAGCGCACACCGGTGCCTGCATCCTGGGCGCGGAGTATATCACCATTGCGCGTTATTTGCTTACACGCGTGACTTCGTTACCATACCCGGTATTGCCGTCGCGACATAACAAGAGTCTACATTCACTATGCCAAAGAAAAATGAGGCCCCGGCCAGCTTTGAAACTGCTCTGGGCGAACTGGAGCAGATCGTTAACCGTCTGGAAAGCGGCGATTTGCCGTTAGAGGAAGCGCTAAGCGAATTTGAGCGCGGCGTACAGCTGGCGCGCCAGGGGCAAAGTCAGCTGCAGAAGGCCGAACAGCGCGTGCAGATCCTGCTGGCGGATAGTGAAGATTCCCCGACCACGCCTTTTACGCCGGACGCTGAATAAAATGGATTTCCCGCAACAATTGCAGGCCTGTGTGGAACAGGCTAATGGGGCATTGCGCCGTTTTATCGCGCCGCAGCCCTTTCAGAACACTCCGCTGGTGGAAGCGATGCATTATGGCGCACTCTTAGGCGGTAAACGCCTGCGCCCCTTCCTTGTCTATGCCACCGGCGCGATGTTCGGCGTCAGCCGCACCACGCTCGATG